>CALFOM010000217.1 GCA_937919685.1 uncultured Phycisphaera sp. | reverse complement strand
CCGTAGGTCCCCGAAGTCGACGAATCCCAATCAGCGGGGAAGTCGCCAGCGACGGTGTAACCGAAGGAAACGTTGTAACCGCCGAATTCGATCGAGTTGCCGTTGGGGTCGGTGAAACCAAAGAGGAGGTCACCAGCCCAGGTGAAGTCACCGGTATTCGTGAAGTCGATCGCGAAATCAATCGAATCCAAACCGCCATCGGCGTTGAGCACGTAACTCACTGACTCGGTTCCGTTGGAATTGAGTAATTCAAAGCCGAAATCGACGTTCGCCATAGCCATTCCACAAATGGCGAGTGGAACCATCCCGCTCGTCATGAGCATTGAACTTTTCATCGTAACCCTCCAATTTGCAGCCCTTGAGTTCAGCGGCTGCATTCACATGTCTTGATCGGGCTTTTCCTCCAGCGAACATTCACCGAGTGAGCCGCCCATTTTCCCTGCATTGAAAATGCGCCAAGGAGAGGATGAATCAAGTTGGAACGGCCTCGGGAACGCGTTTTACTCCCAAGAACAGGCCATTTTCGAGGTTGCAAAAATCGGAACGCACTGATGAATAAAGACTTGCGCCGAGTGTTTGATTGGCGACTAAAAGATCATTTTTTTGATGACGGCGCATTCCCGCCATACTGAAACGGCGTGATCGAAGACGCGGTGGAGCTCCCAGGCCGCAAAATGACCAGCGCCCCACAGAGACGTTCGTCGCCAGACCCCATCTCGTAAGGCGTGTGCACCGCTGTCCGCATGTGTCGCAGCACCGCATCAGGATCGCGCCCGATGATCGACGCATAGGGCCCGCACATGCCGACATCCGTCTGGAAGGCGGTTCCTCCAGGCAGGACTCGAGCGTCTGCGGTCGGAACATGGGTATGGGTGCCGAGCACCGTGGAGACCCGACCGTCCAGATGGAACGCGGTGGCCGCCTTCTCTGCAGTGGCTTCCATGTGGACATCGACCAACGTACCCGCAACCGATGGGTTCGCCGCGAGCAGTTCGTCCGCGACCGCAAACGGATCGTTCGCCGGCAGACCCATATAGACCCGTCCAAGGAGGCTAAAAACAAGGAGATCCCCACCTCCACAAACCTTGGGAAGCGGCACGCGGATACATCGTTTCCCGGGGGCATGCGCCGAAAGATTGGCTGGCCTGCAGATTGGTTCCGACGGATCCTCCAAGAACGGGACGATTCGGCGATCTCGATAGACGTGATCTCCCAGCGTGACCGCGTCGATCCCGAGTCTGCGAATGGCGTGATAAAGATCAGGACTGAGTCCCGAGCCGTTTCTGAGATTCTCCGCGTTGGCGATGATCAGATCGGGCTCATGATCGTGGCGGAGTTCGTCCAGATGGGCCATGAGCGTTCGCCGCCCGGGTGCCCCGTTGAGATCTCCTAGAAACGCCAATCGGGCGGCCCTTGGGGATATCTTGGCGTCAGAGGGGCCTGTTTCGGTGGTTCGCTGGCTTGGCATCGCTCAACCACGGTACACTTCCCGAGTCGAGTTCGGTGCTCGATCGCGCTGGCGATCAGGCCCACCGACAGAAGATGAGTCCGGTTTCGGTGTCGAGTTCAGCAACTGCCCGAGGTTGTTCGTTGGCAGGGCTTTAGGGCTTTAGGGTTTAGGGCTTTAGGGCTTTAGGGCTTTAGGGCTTAAATAGATGCGAAGGCGTTTCTGCCATCGTAAGAATGCCCCGAAATCGGCTCACACAACTCCGTCCTTGGATCACTCTTGACGATGTGAAACTCGTCGATCGAGCGGTGTTCCTTCCGGGGACTTTGCACGGAGCCCTGAGACGGATGCAAGAGATGCAAGAGATGCAAAATCGGTGATGGGGTTTACAGAGAAGTAGATGGGACTAGATGGATGTTAGATGGATGTACAAAAAAGAAGTATGAAGTACAGGAGTTCATGACGTTGAAGCATAAACAAGGTGATCGCGTGACCCATCCCGGACGACCGGAATGGGGAATCGGCGAAGTGATGAAGGTCGAACTGATCACTCGTGACGGCCGGCCGGACCGTCGAGTCTGGATCAAGTTTCCCAATGAAGGTACGAAGACCGTGCTGGCAAGCGTGGCCGGACTCGAGACGATCGAGAAGCCGATCAGCCAGGAGGCCGAAAGCGTCACGCTGCTTGATCGAGAAGCGTCGCAGGAGGGTGGATGGCTGGGCGCGATCGCCAAGAGCCGCCCCGAAGAGGCGATGATCGCGGTTCCGGATCGAGCGACGGATCCCTTCGTTTCGGCCGGCGGACGTCTCAAGTTCATCTACGGTCTCTATCGCTTCAATAAGAGCGGTGGCTCGATCATCGAGTGGGCGATCGCCCAGACCGGGCTCGACGATCCGTTGGCCCGCTTCAATCGCCACGAACTGGAGCAGTTCTTCGATCGATGGTGCTGGGAACGGGATCGCGTCCTGGCTCGGACGATCGACGAGGCGAGGAAGGCCGGCGAGCCCATCGACGCGATCCTTCGCGACGCCCCCGCCGCCGCTCGCCGCGGCCTGAAGAAAGTCGCTCCGGCTCGCTGAGCCCGACCGTCCGAAAACAACCGCATGACGGCGTCGTACCTTCCGGTTTGGGAGGTCTGGTCGGCTTGCGCGGCGATTGGCTCCTGGGAACATGACCATCCTTGCTCAAAGACTTGGAGGACGCCCTTTCGCGTGGCATTGATTCATTCGTCAGCGACGAGACTTGATTCGTCGACCTTCCCCCTGGTTCGAAATAGGAAACAGAAGAGATGGATGAAATTACCTTTCAGCGAAAAATGCAGGAACTCATGTCCCGAATCCAGGCGATGCCGGAATCGTCGGACAAGGCCAACGACTGCGTCGAGGCCGCTGGCGAACGCCGAATCCGTATCAAGAACTCGGTGGCTGAACTCCAGGAATCACTCGATTACCTCCGCCTCAGTGTGAAGTACCTCGTCTTCGACCTCGAGGCGACTCGTCGTGAGAACACCTACCTCCGACGGATGCTCGAGCAGTCGAGCCGCGATGCCCAGCGTCAGATCGAGGATGAGGAACCGAACGAGGACTTCGGAGGAGACGAAGAACGCTTCGACTGAAAATGACTCCCACGGCGTTGACCCATTCCCCGGGAAGATGTCGATCCATTGAGGCTGGTGGTTCCCAGATTGGCCGATTCAGGTTGGTCACGACCAGCACTCATCCGAAACGCGTACTGGTTCCGCCGGTACGCGTTTCGTTTTTTGCCGCCACCACAATGGTTCACCCTCCCGGTAGACTCTCGGCGTGATCGGTAACCAGATACGAAACATCAAGCGTTGGAAGCAGATCGTCCACGTCCTCGCCCGATATGGGTTCGTGGAGTTCCTCCGCGAAGTCGGACTCGGAGACGCGGTCGCGTCGGTGCTCGAGACGGCTCGGATTGGTCGCGGCGAGGCCGCGCTCATGCGGATGCCGACGCCGGTGCGTCTTCGCAAGGCCATGGAAGAACTTGGGCCGACGTTCATCAAGCTCGGGCAGGTCCTTTCCACGCGCCGGGATCTGGTGCCGGATGAGTGGGCGACCGAGTTCGCGAAACTCCAGTCCGGATGTCCCTCGCTCCCGTTCTCCGACATTGAAGACCAGTTGGCGGAGGCCTTTCCCGATGGCGTCGATGCGATCTTCAAATCCATTGATCACACGCCGATCGCGGCGGCATCCATGGCTCAAGCCCATCGGGCGGTCCTGATTGATGGCACCACGGTCGTGCTCAAGATCCTCCGGCCACACATTCGCGAGGCGATCATCGGCGATATGGAGGCGTTGCGGTTCTTAGCCAGCCTCGTCGATGAACATGTTTCAAACGTCGGTTTCGATCCCAAGGCAACGGTCGAGGAGTTCGCGAAGGAACTCGATCGCGAGACCGATCTCACCAATGAGGGCCGCGCGACCGATCGACTCACGAGCATGTTCGCGGACAATCCAGAAGTCGATTTTCCAACCATTCACTGGCATGCCACCACTCGGGATGTCCTCTGCGAATCACTCGCGAGTGGAACCCTGCTCGCCGATCTCGATATCTCCACGCTCTCCGCGGAGCAACGACGGTCGATCGTGAGCATTGGCGCCGGTGCGGTCTTCCATCAGACCCTCGAAGTGGGGTTCTTCCATGCAGACCCGCATCCGGGGAACATTTTCGTCCGACCCGACGGTGGTCTCACGTTCATCGATTGCGGCATGACCGGATTTGTGGACGATCAGACTAGGCTTCGGTTGGCCGAAATCGTCTATGGGATGACCCGTAACGATCCCGACATGGTGATGCGGGCGGCGATTTCGCTGGCCGATGTGGATCTGGACGCGATCGATATCAAGGCGGCCCGAGCAGATGTGCAGCAATTGGTTGGACGGTTCGTCGGCATCCCAATCGATCGCATCGATATGGGCGGGGTGTTGGATGAGTTTTTCCAGACGCTTCGCCGGCACGACCTTCGATGCCCCGCCGAGGTTGTCTTGTTGATCAAGGCGCTCACCACCATCGAAGGGGTGGCGATGCAGATCGACCCGACCTTCGACTTGATCGGTTTCACCAGGCCGTACATCGAGAAACTACTGAAGGGGAGATTCAGCCCCAAGGCGGTCGCCAGGAGATTCCGCGAAGCGGGAATGGAACTCCTCCATCTCGGCGAGACATTGCCCGGGGAACTCACGTCCTTTCTCCAGCGAGCGCGTCGCAATCGACTTCGACTACAACTCGACATCGTCGCGATCGAGGATCTGGTGGTCGGACTTGAGGATGCTTCGGAGCGAATCGGGTATGCCCTGCTGATCTCCGCCCTCGTGATGGCCAGTGCCATCCTGGTGCTTGCGAGCCGTGGCGAAGGTATTGCGTTCCACCTCGGCATCGCCGGTTTTGTGACCAGCGCGACGTTCGCCTTCGGCCTGATGTTCAATGGCTGGCGGAGCCGTCGGAAACTCAAGAAGCGAACGCGTGCCCTCCGGCGCGCGAGAGGTGAGCGAGGCTGAGTCGACCCCGGACCGACCGTCAGGCTTCGGGAAGTTCCGGAAGGACCGGATCGGGCGGCGGCGGATCACCGATCATCGCCGCGGCGATCCGGACCGCGTGGACATGTGCGTTCTCGATGTAGACCTCGTAGCGGCCCTGTGTCCCGTTCACGGCAGTGCCGGCGACGTAGATCCCGGGGATGCTCGTCTCCATGGTGCTGGAATCGTGCAGGACCGCCCGGTTTGGGCCTACCAGTTCACAGCCGAGCGCCTCGAACAGCGAGCCATCCGCTTCGAATCCAATCTGAAGCAGCACGTCATCGACCAGCTCATCGAACTGTGAACCGTCGGCGAGTTGCTCGAGAGTGACGGCATTCGGCCCAATCGCCAGAACCCGGGTGCCGAATCTCGCGGTAATCAGTCCCGACCGGATGCATGAGGCGAGTTCCGGACGAATCCAATACTTGATTCGCGGGTGCAGGTCGTCGCCGCGGTACGAGATGGTCACGGCGGCACCGGCCCGCCAGAGTCGTATCGCCGAGTCCGCCGCGCTGTTCTTTCCGCCGACGACGAGGACCCGTCGCCCGAAGTATCGATGCGGCTCACCGAGCGTATCGGCGACGATCGATCGATCTTCGCCAGGGACGTCGAGCCGCCTGGTCTTTGCCGTGCCGCCGACCGCAAGCACCACGCTTTTGGTCTGAATCAAACGCGGAAGGCCCCCCGCCGTTCTCGTTCGCACGACGAAGCCATCGTCCACCGGCACCACTTCTTCGACTGACTCGAACGTCCGAACGGCGAGATCGAATTGTCTGACGACGCTCCGCAGATATGCCAGATAGTCCTCCCGGGTGGCTTTTTCCTGTGCGACGGTTTCGAGCGGCACGCCGCCGATGGAGATTCGCTCAGGGCCGGAAAACCATCTGGACAACGGTGGGAAGTCGAAGATCTGCGCTCCGAGCGGCCCGCGATCGATGTTGATCGAGTCGATCCCGCGTCGTTGGAGTTCGATGGCCGTCTCGATTCCGATCGGACCGGCTCCGACGATCACGACCTGAACCGTCGCGTCGGCTTGAGGATCCGGCAGGGTGGGTGATTCGGACTGCGAAGCCATCAATAGGAGTCGTCCGGAGGATCGAGGCAAAGAATCGACGAAGCAGGCGCTTCGCGTGGAGAGTCCGCCACGATAGACTCGGTTTCGTGCCGTGGCCAACCGTTCATACCCGCATCATGATGATCGCCGTCTTCCTAAGCGGTGGTTCGGTGTTCGGCATGGACGATGTCGAGACGCCGATTTCCTTCAATCGGTCGATCCGGCCGATTCTGGCCCGCTGTCTTCCATGTCATGGGCCGGACGCCGGCGCCCGTGCGGCTGATCTCCGGCTAGACCGTCGGGACGATGCCATTCGATCTCGCCGTCGCGGCGCCGCCATCGTTCCTGGCGAGCCGACGGAGAGCCTCCTCCTCCAACGAGTGCGGACCTCCGATCCGGATCGGCTGATGCCACCCCCGGGCAACGGAGCGCCGATCGATGCCGCGGAACTTGAACTTCTTGAACGTTGGATCGAAACGGGAGCGGAGTATGAGACCCACTGGGCCTGGATTCATCCGTCCTCGTCGCCATTGCCGCCCGAGGTCGAAGGCGACTGGCCGCGGCGCGATCTCGACCGATATGTCGCGGCCCGCCACCGATCACTCGATCTGCGTCCGTCTCCCGAAGCGAGCCGGGCCGTGCTGGCCCGGCGTGCGTCCCTTGATCTCTTAGGGATACCGCCGACCCTGCAGTCCGTCGACGCATTCATGAATGACCAGCGAGAAGACGCCTTCGAACATTTTGTCGACGATCTCCTCGAATCCCCGGCCTTCGGGGAACGGTGGGCGCGGGTCTGGTTGGATGTGGCTCGATACGCCGACACGCGTGGGTATGAGGCCGATCGCCAGCGAACAATCTGGCCTTGGCGGGACTGGGTGATTCGCGCCTTCAACGCCGATATGCCCTACGACCGATTCACCATCGAGCAGATTGCCGGCGATCTCATTCCCGACGCAGACGACGATTCGAGACTCGCGACGGCGTTTCATCGGAACACGATGAACAACGATGAAGGTGGTACCCGGGACGAGGAGTTCCGAGTGGCCGCAGTGATCGACCGAGTCAACACGACCATGTCCGCCTGGATGGGACTCACCGCAGAATGCGCGGCCTGTCACGATCACAAGTACGACCCGATTGAACAACGCGAGTACTACCAGTTGGCGGCATTCTTCAATACCACGATGGATGCGGATCGCCCCGACGAATTCCCATTGCTGACGCATCTCGTCGCAGAGGACCGTTCACGTCGTGAGGATCTAAAAGCCGAGCGAGATGAGATTCTTGCTCGCCTGCTCGATCCCGCGGAGGCATCACTCGTTGTTTCTGCGGCATCCGACGATCGATCGATCGGGAGTGTTCCGATCCTCGGCGACCTCCTCCCTCCCGGCGCATCGCCCCTCGATGAACTGGTCGATGGCGATCTGCCCTGGGACAACGTCATCGCGCCCCCACCGGGCGCCCTTCGCGCCAGACGATCTGTGGCTCCAGCGAACGGGATCGTGCAGCACCACTTCAACGACGTCGCTCCAGCCGCTCAAGTCGAGATTGCCGAAGGCGACCTGCTCACGGTGTGGGTCTTGCTTGACGCGGAAAATCCGCCAGATCAAATCATGCTCCAGGTGCATTCCGCCGCGAAAGCGTGGGGCCACCGAGCCTATTGGGGCGCCGACCATGTCCCTTGGGGAGTGGAAGGAACCCCTCAACGACTCCGCCTCGGCGATCTTCCCGAGACGGGTGACTGGCGGCGACTCGAGATCGATCCCTTGGAGATCGGGCTCGAACCGGGCTCGTTGATCACCGGGGTGGCCTGCACACAGCACGGCGACGCGGATGGCGGCCTCACGCACTGGGGTCCGGTCGCCGTCGAGCGAGCGAACGCCACCTCGCCCACATGGCAGACCGACTTCGATGCCTGGTTGACGGTGCTGGCGTCGGTCGATGGCCGCGGTCTTCCTGATTCGCTTCGGGGCTCGCTGCTGGCGGGCGATGGAAGAAGCGAGAAGGAACGAGCAAGTCTGGAAGCCCATTGGCGATTGAATGCGACGCCGGCCGGCGTCATCGTTCGCCGCTCGGTCGCGGTCGAACTCGATCCAATTGAAAAAGAAATTACGGCGATCAAGGCTCGATCGCGACAGGTGCCGGTGCTCCGGGAGCAGGCAGAGTCCGATCTTCGAGATACCTTTATTCTCACCAAGGGCGACTGGCGAAGCCCGGCGGAAGCGGTTCTTCCCGCGACGCCGGCATTCCTCCATCCGATCAACGGCGATGACGGGAGTCGGCCCTCCCGCCTCGAACTGGCTGAATGGCTGGCCGACCATCGCAATCCCCTGACCGCGCGGGTGCACGTGAACCGAGTCTGGGAGAGATTCTTCGGCCGAGGCCTCGTCGAGACCTCCGAGGACTTCGGGACGCAGGGCATGCCGCCCGACGACCAGGCGATGCTCGACCATCTTGCCGTTCAGTTCATGGACTCGGGATGGAGTCACAAGATGTTGTGCCGCGAAATTGTCACCAGTTCGACGTATCGACAATCTTCCGTGGTCTCCAGTCAGGCACTCCAGACAGACCCGCTCAATCGGAATTTGGCGCGAGGCGCTCGCTTCCGACTTGAGGCGGAGGCCATTCGGGATTCCGCACTGGTGGCTTCCGGGCTCCGGTCCGATCGAATGTACGGCCCACCGGTCTTCCCACCGCAACCCGACGGCGTCTGGCAGATCGTCTATAGCGGCGAGCGTTGGAACACTGCGATGGACGACGACCGTTATCGACGCGCGATCTACACTTTCTGGCGTCGCACCGCGCCGTATCCCTCGATGATTGCCTTTGACGCCGGCAGTCGGGAGACGTGCGCGGTTCGACGCCTCCGCACGAATACTCCATTGCAGGCGCTGGTCACGTTAAACGATATCGCCTTCATTGAAACGGCCGGCGGTCTTGCGAGGCGAGCGCATGCCGAGGCGCCGGATTCGCAACGTCTTGAACTTGAGCGAGCCTTCCGACTGGCGGTCATTCGATCGCCGGAGGAGGCCGAAATCGAAATTCTCGAGCAACTTCTTGAGGCTCAAACGCTGCGATTCCGCGAGACGCCCGAACAAGCCGCGGCCTTGATTCTGGCGTCGGGCGTGGAACGGCCGGAAGAGCTCGAACCCGCGGACTTCGCGGCTCGTATCGTGGTGGCGAATGTGCTTCTCAATCTCGACGAATTCCTCAACCGCGGGTGATCGACCCCGGCATTCGGAAAGGAGAACCGGAACATGGCATCAAGAAAAAACGTCGACCCCCAGGATCTCCAGCGCCGTCTGGTCGGTGAGGAACTCCACGCCACGACTCGTCGGACTTTTCTGGGTCAGATGGGATCGGGGATCGGCGGGATGGCGTTGGCTTGGGCCGCCGCACAGGACGGATGGGCGGGCGGGTTCGGCGATTCGTCTGCTTCCGGCGCCGTAGGATTGGATCTCTCACGACCCCATTTCGCACCGCGGGCCAAGCGAGTGATCTACCTCCACATGGCGGGGAGCCCGCCACATCACGACCTGCTCGACCCGAAACCGAAGCTCCTCGATTGGAATGGCAAGCCATGCCCGGACCATCTCTTGGATCCCGAGAACTTTGCGTTCATCAAGGGGCATCCTGAGGTGCTCGCCTCCCCGTACGCCTTCCAGCCACGGGGAAAGTCCGGAACTGAGATCAGCGAGTTGCTCCCGGAGTTGTCGCGGCATGCGGATCGAATCGCGGTGGTCCGATCGATGCACACCGATCAGTTCAACCACGCCCCCGCCCAGTTACTTCTCTACACGGGTTCCCCGCGGCTCGGTCGGCCATCGATAGGGTCTTGGATCAGCTACGGACTCGGTTCGGAAAACCGCGATCTGCCTGCCTACGTGGTGCTGGTCTCGGGCGGAAAAACGCCCAGTGCGGGAAAGAGCGTCTGGGGAAACGGGTTCCTGCCCAGCGTCCATCAAGGGGTGCAGTGTCGATCCGACGGCGATCCCGTGCTGTTCGCATCCAATCCGCCCGGCATCGATCGAGAGACTCGCGGCGCGACCATCGAGGCTCTGGCGGAGTTGAACGGGCTTCAGTGTGAGCGAAACGGCGACCCGGAGACGCTCGCAAGAATCGCCCAGTATGAATTGGCATTCCGCATGCAGGTTGCGGTTCCGGAAGTCATGGACATCGCCCACGAGTCGCCGGAGACCATCGAGCGATACGGTGCGACGCCAGGTGCCGCCAGCTTCGCCAATAACTGTCTGCTCGCAAGACGAATGCTCGAGAATGACGTCAGGTTCATCCAGCTCTTCGACTGGGGCTGGGATACGCACGGTACGAATCCGAGCGACGACATCATCAATCAGCTCCCCAAGAAATGCCGAGAAACCGATCGGCCAATCGCGGCGCTGCTTGATGACTTGGTGGAACGCGGCCTTCTGGAGGACACCCTCGTGATCTGGTCGGGGGAGTTCGGACGAACCGCGATGAACGAACGGCGGAACGGCTCAACCTACTTTGGGCGTGATCACCATCCCCACTGCTTCTCAATCTGGATGGCCGGAGGTGGGGTCAAGCCGGGAATCGTCCATGGCGAGACCTGCGACTTTGGCGCTGAAATCGTCAAGGACCCCGTGCACGTCCACGATCTGCAGGCGACGGTGCTTCGCCTTCTGGGATTTGACCACGAACGTCTGATTCGTCGGCATCAGGGCCGGGATTTTCGGTTGACCGATGTCCATGGCTCGGTGGTCCCCGGACTGCTGGCCTAAGGCCGATCACGCCGGCGGCGAATCCTCGTGAGTCAAGCGGCGGTAGGCCACCGTTGAAATGTGGCTTCCGACCAATCTGGCTACTAAGACGGTGAGATAGACCTGGCCGATGATCGCTTCGAGGTTGGCGAGCGATCGAGCGAGTTCGCTCTGAGGTGTGATGTCGCCGTAACCCACCGTGGTGATGGTGATCAACGAGAAGTAGGCCATGAGACGGTCCGGGCCGAGAGATGCATCCACACTGATGGGTGCGTCGGGAACGAAAAACGAGGTCGGCTCGAGCAGGAGGAGGATCGAGAAAACCGATGCGAACACGCCACTGATCAACAGATAGACCGAGATCGATCCGCAGATCGTATCGGCGTCAACCTCCTTGGTCGTGAACACATCGGCACTGATCAGGAGGATCAAGTACGAGAGCAGCAAGGTGTCGAGCGAGAGCGCCATCACGGTGAACCAATTCTGATCATCTGCGGGCAGATATCGACCGAAGGTTCCGACGAGGATCGCGGCCATGCCGAGGATGACGCAGGTCGCAAAGTGCCGCCGATCTTTAAAGAAGGCACGGACCGCGGCCATGAGGACTCCACCGACCAGAAGGTCACCGATATAAACGTGCGTCGCGATGATCTCGAACCGGCCGATGAGCGGCCCGATGATCATCATCAGGAACAGACCCGTCATGATCCAGATGTAACGACCACCAAAGTAGAGGCGCATGAAACCGAGCGGTTGAATCTGTTGATCGCTGCCTGGGACGGTGGCCGAATCTCGCGTCTTGGGTGACATTGCGGTTTCATCGGTCACCGTAGGGACGGCTCTGGAAAGTTGAGGGCCGACTCCGTCTGGCTATGATCTCTGACATGCAACTCGCTCTAAAGATTCGCGACCTCCGATTTGCTCGGCCGGAGGGGTTCTCGATCACCATTCGGGACTTCTCGCTCTCCGTGGATGAACAGGTCCTCCTCGCCGGCCCGTCAGGATGCGGAAAAAGCACGCTTCTTCTACTCGCCGCCGGCTTGCTTGACGCCGACTCTGGCGAGATCGAGCTTGCGGGAAAATCTATCACCGATGCCCGGGGTGGCCGTCGGGATGCCATTCGTGCCGACCGAGTCGGCATGGTCTTCCAGACGCACCACCTGCTTCCCGGATTTACCGCGCGGGAAAACGTCTCGGTCCCCCTCCTCTTCGGCGGAATCCGGCCGGCGGAGCACGCAGCGATCGCCGATCCGCTGCTCGCGCGACTGGGAATCTCCGACCCGTCCGTCCGGGTTGATCGCCTGAGCGTGGGGCAACAACAACGGGTGGCGATCGCTCGGGCATTGGTCGGGAACCCGGCGGTGGTCTTCGCGGACGAGCCAACGGCGGCGCTCGATCCAGAGAACGCCGCGACGGCCGTGTCGCTCTTGAAGGAGATCTGCCGCGAACGGAATGCGGCCCTGCTCCTCACCAGCCATGACCCTGGACTCGAGTCGGCATTCTCGCGGGTGATTCGATTCGATGAACTCGCACAGACATCGGAGGTCCTCGGATGACTGATCTCCGGCTCATTCTGAAATCACTGATGGCTCGGGCGGCCTCCACGGCGGTCACTTGCCTTCTGATCGCGATTGCGGTCGCCTTGCTTCTCTCGATGCTCTCCCTCCGGGAGGCTGGCAGACGCAGCTTCACACGAGGCGTGGGAAACGCCCATCTCGTGGTGAGCGGCGATTCAAGCCCGCTGGTCGCGGTGCTCAACGGGCTCTTCTATGCCAACCCGCCACGCGCGGCGCTGCCGGAGTCAAAGGTGATCGAGATCACCACGAGCTTTCCTTGGGCATGGGCGATACCGACCCAACTCGGCGATTCGTTCCGGGGTTTTCCGGTCATCGCGACGACGCCCCAGTTTCTCGAGGACTTCGAACCGGCCCCCGGTGAGCCTTGGGTCTTCTCCCAAGGAAGAAACATCGAGCGTCCTTTCGAGGTCGTGCTCGCCAGCGGTGTCGCGGCCGCGACCGGACTCGGGATTGGTGACCGACTTCACCTCACGCACGGCATTGGCGTTGGAGGATCTCCGCCGCCTTCTGCTCCGGTCACCGAGCCTTCTTTGGTGGCGTCGGTCCCCGGGCCCGAAGTTGAAGATCTCGTCGAGGAAGATCCGGCTGACCACGGCCACGGCCATGACCATGGGCACGTTCACGCTGACGATGGCGAGCACGTGCACGACGAAGTGATCTTCGAAGTGGTCGGAGTGCTGGCGCCGAGTGGCACGCACCATGACCGGCTCGTGGTCACCGAACTTCAGGGGGCCTGGTTCATTCATGCCATCGACCGCCGCGAACTCGCCGGTCGGGCAGCGCCTGGCTCGGTCGAGCAACTCGAGGAGGCCGATCGTTTGATCACCGGGATCCTGCTGCGGACGCCGGTTCGGGCGGGTCGGAACAGTGCCGCTGCCCTTCAGGGAGCCTTCGATCGGCTGAGAAGAGACCCATCGATCACGGTGGCCTCTCCTTCGACGCAGGTTGATCGATTGTTTGGAATCGTCGCCAGCCTCGATGCGGTCTTCATCGCCTTGGGTGCTGGCATTCTCCTCTCGGGGGTGATCTCGGTCATGCTCGTGCTCTGGAACTCGATGGAACTCCGACGTCGGCAAATCGCGGTCTTGAGAGTCCTGGGCTGCCCGCAGCGGCGGATTCTCGGGCTGGTCCTGACCGAGAGTGCGATCATCGGCATGATCGGCGCGATCGCCGGTGGGTTGTTGGCGGTCGGAGGCGCTTCGCTCGCTGCCGGCCTTCTGGCGATCCGAACCGGTGTCGTCGTCTCGCCGACCGTCGATCCGAAGGCGGCGGTGCTCATCGCGGCGGGAACCGTGGCATTGGCGGCCCTGGCCGGCGTCGCCCCGGCCATCAAGGCGTATCGCACCCCGGTTGCAGACAACCTTCGACCGTTGGACTGATGCTTCGCCCAACGCGGAAGCAACCGGGCGTCGACTCGGAAGTAGGATGATCCAACTTCGGTTTTCAAACGGCCGCTCTGGAGAAGCCAAGATCTCATGAGATTCATCTGGGCGATCATCGCCGGTCTCTTCCTCGCTGCAGGCGTGTTGATTTTTCGTTCGCCCGACTCGGAAACGGCGCCGTCCGGGACGCCGTCCGAATCGACCCCAGCCCCCGAGTCGGATTCGTCATCGCCTGGTGATCGAGTTTCGAGTCTGGCTTTGGCCGCCGCAGGCACCTCGTCTGATGAGGCGGACTCCGAGGCGGACTCCGAGACCACGGTGACCGACGAACCATCTGCGGTCTCCGAAGACGTCCTCTCGCAGGACCAATCGATCACCGCGACGACGCATGTTCTCGTAGCCGGCGACACGCTCCAGACCATCGCGCGGCGCCGCTACGGCGACGAACGGCTCTGGCGCAAGATCGTCGACGCGAATCCCGATCTCGCGGCCGGCAAACTCGAGTTGGGCGACACCATCGAGTTGCCGCCGCTGGAGTCGATCAAAGTGGTCGATCCCGCAGCCTCATTGATCGCCGATCTTGATACTGGTCGGACCGCTCGGCCAGAAACGTCGACCGGCGGAGAAGCGATTGAGGTTTCCCCGGAAGCCCCACGGCTTGATCTCGGGCTCGATCGCGAAATCCTCGATGCCACGGTCGTACCTGGCGAACTCGTCCGGCTCGCCGATGATCGATTCGTTGCGGACGGAGAATTCACCATTCGCGGAGAAGGCACCCGCGAAGCGCCGTATCGCGTGAGTTGGGAACTGCTGGCCAGCGCCGCAGACACCTATCGACCGAGTCTCGGCGAACGAGGTATTCCGCAGCGGATCGCCGCGCTGGACGGAGCCTGGATCAGGATCGACGGGTACGTCGCCTTTCCCTTGGGCGGTGAGGCGGCCACCGAAATCCTCGTCATGCTCAACCAGTGGGATGGGTGCTGTATCGGCGTTCCTCCTACGCCCTATGACGCGATCGAAGTCGCCCTCACCAACGCGGTGCCTCGGTCGCAACGCCACGCCATCTCCTTCGGCACGCTGGTGGGACGCCTCCAGGTCTCTCCCTACCTCGTCGAAAATTGGCTCGTCGGTCTTTATCTCATGGACGACGCAGAAATCAACCTCGAACTCTGAACAATCCTCGCCATCCCGTTACCTCCCTACCTCCCCATCGGAATCAACCGAGATGCTCATTCCACTCTTGCTTGCGTTCGTCCCGCTGCAAACCGCACCGCCTTGGGATGGATATCTTGACGACGCCGCGTTGTCGGCCCGCTTGAACGGCTGGACGACGACGTTCCCGGAACACGTTCGGATCGACACCTACGGCACCAGTCGGGAAGGTCGGCCGCTGCTGGTCGCGACGCTCGCCGGCGATCTCGCGACGGCAGACTCGAAACCCGCCATCCTCGTGGTCGCCGCGATGGATGGTCTTCATCCCGCGGGGACGGAGTATGCGGTTCGGATTGGCGAATTGATGCTCGCTGAAAATCCGGCTCTGCTTGATCAAACGACGATCTACGTTCTTCCGCTGGCCAACCCCGACGGCATCTCGGCCAACCATGGCCCGTTGAACAGGGGACGGCGCGGCGTGAGTCGATTGGTCGACGGTGATCGGGACGGCGCCGTCGATGAGAATGGTCCGCGGGATCTCAACGGCGACGGCGTGATCTCTCAGATGCGATGGCTCAATCCACCGCTCTCCAGACCGGCGACCCACCTTCCCGATCCGGCCGAGCCACGACTGATGAAGACCCCCGATCGCTCGAAGGGTGAAGAAGCGACACATCTGCTCATGATCGAAGGCGTCGATGACGATGGCGACGGTCTGGTGGGTGAGGATGGTCCCGGAGACGTCCGCCTCGACCGGAACTTCCCCCACCTCTGGCAGGAGCATTCGGTCGATGCCGGTCCGTACCAGTTGAGCGAACCGGAATCACTGGCCATTGCCGAATTCGTCCTGGCTCATCCAAGGATCGTCGCCGCGGTGGTCTACGGTCCGAACGACTCGGTAGTCGCGATCCCCGCCAGTGACAAGAAGGACAAAACGAACCAGACACCCATCGGCATCGATGCCGATGATAAGAGCCTGTACACAAAGATCTCCGAGGTCTATGCCGAGCACACCTCGCAGAAACGAGCGACCAACGACGCCGATGCCGGCGGGCTTCATTCTTGGCTCTACGCACACCGTGGGATCCCGACCGTGTCGACCAACGGATGGGGTCGTCCGGATCCGACAGTTCCGGAAAAGGAGGCGTCGGCGGAGCCTGTTGCGGGAGAAGAGGAAGCTCCCGAGGCCGAGAAAAGCGCCGAAGCCGACGACGCGAAAAACACCGAGAAGCCGGAGACCGAGAAGCCGGAGACCGAGAAGAAGGAGGAACCACCCAAGCCTGCGGACGAGGAAGCCGCTGGTTGGCTCGCCTGGTCGGACGCGGATCGGGATGGGAGCGGCTTCATCGAATGGCACTCGTTTGAACATCCAAATTTTGGCACCGTCGAGATCGGCGGCATGGTCCCCGGTTTCACTTCAAATCCACCCCCGGAACTGTTGGATGCGATCGCACGGGAACAAGTCGCCTTCATCGCCGCATTCTCGGCGATGCAGCCAAACGTCACGATCGAAGGACCGGAGGTCGAAGCCGTGGGCCACGGAACCTATCGCGTCCGGATCGCGATGGTGAATGCGGGCGGCATGCCGACCCGAACCGCGATGGCTCGCCGCAACCGGGCGATCCGACCGATCGTCGTCAGACTCGACCTCGATCGTGATCGAATCCTCGACGGGGCTCCGGTCAACCGCATCGAAGGCCTCGACGGTGACGGTGGACGGGCGACGCTGGACTGGGTCATCCGACCCGCCGCGGGATCGGTGATGATCCGGATCGACGATCCACTCACCGGAGTCCGCACGATCGAAGTGCCCTTGCCGCAGCAAGGAGAAGAGGGAGACGCATCATGAACACGCATGGAATTGCAGGACGCCTGTTTCATCTCGGCCTCGGTATCGTCTTTGCCCTTCCGTTCGCGGAGCCTTCCCGTTCCGCCTTCGCCCAGCAACAGATCGAGGCGGAAGTTCCAATCGCCTTCAACCGGTTCTACGACTATGACGAACTGGCGACGGCGATGGCTGAACTTGCCGCGGCACATCCGGAACTCTGCTCGCTTCACTCGATCGGAAAGAGCGAACAGGGACGAGAGATGTGGCTGCTGACCATCAACAATCCCAAGACCGGGCCGGATCTTGCCAAGCCAGGCATGTGGATCGACGGGAACGTCCACGGCAACGAAGTCCAAGCGGGTGAGACGGTCCTCTACGCGGCTTGGTATCTCTTGGAGGGATATGACGAGGTTCCCGCGATCCGTGAACTCGTGGATGCGAACGTCTTCTATCTGCTTCCAATGGTGAACCCGGATGGCCGTGCTGGTTGGTTCCGGGATCCCCATACCCCAAACTCGAACCGAACCGGTCTGCGACCGACGGACAATGATGCCGATGGCCTGCTTGATGAGGACGGCCCGGAGGACCTCAATGGCGACGGTCACATCGGTCTCATGTGGCGGCCTGATCCCAATGGGACACATCGTCGCAACGAACGTGACCCTCGAATCTTCGAGCCGGTTCCGGCAGTTCCGGGGCCCGACGGGCGGATCATGCGTGGGAAATGGTCGATGGCGGGAAGCGAAGGCATCGACAACGACGGAGACGGCAGGATCAATGAGGATGGCGAGGGCGGCTACGACATGAACCGCAACTGGCCGAGTGACTGGCAGCCGACGCACGTCCAGCGTGGGGCGGGGACGCATCCGTTTAGTTATTCCGAGACTCAAAGCGTCGGCGACTTCATTCGCGCCCATCCGAACATCGCGGCCGGTCAGAGTTATCACAACACGGGTGGAATGATCCTCCGCGGCCCGGGCAGTCCCTACGAGTCTGGCAACTATCCTCGCGCCGACCTCCAGGTCTACGACGCCTTGGGCACCGCCGGCGAAGAGATGCTCCCCCACTACCGATACATGATCATTCATTCGGATCTGTATCCGGTTCATGGGGGATTCGTGAATTGGCTCTCCGAAGGGCTCGGCATCGTGAGCTTCACCAACGAGCTGTGGTCGGAGAAACGGATCATGCAGGATGGCGGCAACGGCCTGCCCGACGAGGCCGCCAGAATGCGATGGCAGGATCGAGTTCTGTTCGGCCAGACCCAGAGTGACTGGACGGAAGTCGATCACCCCGAATTCGGAAAAGTCCTCGTCGGCGGAGGAACCAAGTACTCCCGGCGGACCCCGCCTCCGTTCATGCTCGAAGAGGAGGCTCACCGAAACTTCGCTTTCACGATGTTTCACGCTTCGGAGATGCCGTCGCTTCGTCTCAACGAGATCCTGGTCAAGGACCTCGGCGAAGGTGTCTGGCAGGTCGATCTAGAGATCGCCAACGATCACATCATTCCAACCCGTCTTTCGCATGCGGCATCGAAGGGAATCGGACTTCCCGATTTTCTGACTTTTCAAGCGGGTGAAGGAACAAAACTTCTGCTGGCGGGGCCGGCCATGAATCGTTTCGCGAAGACCTTCGACCCTGTCGAATTCAGACCGGAACGACTGAAAGTCGAAGACGGGATCAAGGGCAGGAGCATCTCGACGTTTCGGTACATCTTGGCGAGCGATGGTCCGCCAACCGGAACGTTCCGTTATGAAGCGGTGAAGGCGGCCGATCTCGCCATTCCACTCGAGGTTGTGGTGGAATCATCTTCAGAGTGAAGCCGAGGTCAATATGAGTCGGGAACAGGTCTCCATCGCGATCGTCGGCGCCGGCGCCGCCGGACTGATGGCGGCGATTCATGCTGGTCGTTGCGCCGAGGGACGAGGCGGTCCGATCGTGGCCTTTGACGGGGCTCGGACCATCGGGGCCAAGATCCTTGTGGCGGGTGGCGGGCGATGTAACGTCACGCATCACGAAGTGCTCCCTGAGGACTACGCCGGCTCCAGCCGTAATGCGATCCGAAAAGTGCTCCGCGCGTATCCGGTAGAGGCGGTGGTCGATTTCTTCGCTGCGGAAGGCGTCACCCTCAAACGCGAGGAGACCGGCAAACTCTTTCCCACCACCAATAAGGCGCGAACGGTGCTTGACGCGCTGCTCCGCTCGGTCGAAAGCGCTGGAGTCGAATTGCGTCACCCTGCTCGGATCGAATCGATCGATCGGCTCGAGGACGGTTTTCACATCTTGGGTGACGGCCTCGACGTCCACGCAAGACGGTTGATCCTGTGTACCGGCGGTAAGGCGCTTCCCAAAACGGGTTCCGATGGGCTCGGACTCGAAATCGTTCAACGACTCGGACACACCGTCACGTCGGCGATCCACCCGGCACTGGTCCCTTTGCTCCTGCCCGACGGCGACGGGGTCTGTGAACTTTCGGGAATCGCGGCACCGGTGACGTTGTCGATCCGTACCGGCGAAGGCCGTCCGATCGCCGCGTATTCCGCCCCCATCCTGTGCACGCACTTCGGCATCTCCGGGCCGGTCGTGCTTGATGCGAGCCGTTATCTCTTGGCTGATCGTGCCGCGGGCGGCTCCGCCGATGCGTACGTCGACTGGCTCCCCGACGAGGATCGCGGCGCATTCGAACGCACGATGCTCTCGGCGTCCGGGCAGACCACCTGCCAGGGGATTCTCCGGGGTCGATTCCCGGAACGGCTTCTCCGAATGCTCCTCGTTGCGGGCGGCGTCGACGCCTTGGATCGCGTGCGGACCCTGACCAAGGCTCGACGGATCGCCTTTCTCGAATCGCTTTTTAATCACCGTCTCGAGGTGGTCGGAGATCGCGGGTACACCTTCGCGGAAGCAACCGCGGGAGGCGTTCCGCTCTCCGAGGTACGACTTGATTCCATGGAATCCAGAATCGTCCCCGGCCTTCATCTCGCGGGTGAGATCTGCGATGTCGACGGCCGAGTCGGGGGATTCAATTTTCAATGGGCATGGGCGAGTGGATTCCTCGCCGGGCGAGCCGCCACCGTCGCCACCACCCGCGCCACCTGATCGCCCCGGAAGAAGAGTCAGCCAGTAGCATGCGGCCCTCGAAGAACGGGCTGGTAGCTCAGCGGTCCAGAGCCCCCGACTCATAATCGGTGAGACCCCGGTTCGAATCCGGGCCGGCCCATCTCTCGCTCTTCGCCGTTCGGTTCAGACCCGCGTTCCGGAGTCTCGCCGTCGTCGCTCGCGGGAGAGTGAGTTTTTCAATCGAACCGCGTTACCGATGACGGAGATGTCGCTGCAAGCCATGGCGGCAGCGGCGATCAACGGCCCGGAGGTTCCCAACAGGCCGAACGCCGCGGCTGGAATCGCAACGCTGTTGTAGACAAAGGCGAGGAAGAGGTTCTGGCGGATCGTGGTGAGGGTTCGTCGGGCCAGATGAATCGCATCCGGAACCGCTTCTACGCGATCGGCAGGAACCACGACGTTGGCCGCTTCGATCGCGGTTCCCGTGCCACCAGCCATCGCAATGCCCAGATCGGCTCGTGCCAGAGCGGCCGCATCATTGATCCCGTCTCCGACCATCGCGGTATTCGGCCCGGCGTCCGCGATGACATTCAACTTGGACTCCGGGGTCGCCTCGGAGGTGATCTCTTCCGGTTGAATGCCGATCATTTTCGCGATCCGCTCGGCGGAGGCTCGACGGTCGCCGGTCAGCATTCCGACCTCTAATCCCATTGCTCGGAGCCGGGCGATTGCGATCGCCGCATCGGGGCGAGGCTCGTCATCGATCATCAACTTGGCCACCAGTTCGCCGTCGATCTCGATCCGACAACTGGCATCCCGGTCTCGACCGACGCGGACGGTCCGCCCTTCGACGGTGGCCGTGACCCCTTCGCCTGGAATGGCGGCAAACTCCGTAGCTCGCGGGGGGATGATGCCCCGCTGTTCCGCCGCTCCCATGATCGCCCTGGCGATGGGATGTTCGCTTCCCGCTTCCGCTGCAGCGACGGCACGAAGCACCGACATCTCGTCGAAGGCGTCGTCGACGATTTCGATGGCGACGACTCTGGGGCGGCCAAGCGTCAGGGTTCCCGTCTTGTCGAAGATCACCCGAGACAGTCGACCTGAAGCCTCGAGACTGGCAGCATCCTTGACCAGAATGCCGCGACGGCTGGCCTCTCCGGCGCCGACCATCACCGCCATCGGGGTCGCCAGACCGAGGGCGCAGGGGCAAGAGATGATCAAGACGGTGACCGTGCTCACCACGCCGGTGCTCCAGTCACCCATCAACAGCCCCCAACCAAGCAGCGTGAGGACGGCGATAGAGAGCACCGTGGGAACGAATATTGATGAGATCCGATCGGCGAGGCGTTGAATCGGGGCTTGGCTGGATTGCGCCTGCTGAACCAATTCGGCGATTCGCACCACGGTGGTATTGCGACCGTCCACGATGGCCTCGAGCAGCAGCCGGCCGGTCCCGTTCAAGGTGCCTGCAACCACCGCGTCGCCGGGCGATCGATCGACGGGAATCGGCTCGCCGGTCACCAGAGATTCATCAAGCTCACTTCGGCCTTCGATGATGAAGGCATCGACGGGGATCCGGCCTCCGGGTCGCACCTGCAGACGATCACCGACTTCGAGGTCTCGACTTGGCACCTCTCGGGCCACCCCATCGGAGTCAATTTTTTCGGCGACGTCGGGTTGGAGTTCGAGCAGTTCCCGAACCGCACTTCCGGCATGATTGGACGCCTTGGCTTCCAGAAAATGACCAAGACTGATGATTCCCAGCAGGGCCGCGGATTCCGCGAAGTAGAGCGGCAGCGAAGCCCAGGCTTCAGGATGAGTCAGGACCCGTTGAGCGACGAAGACGATCAAGCTCCACAAGAAGGCCGTGGTCGCACCGATCGCGATCAGCGTGTCCATGTTCGTTCCGCCTCGTCTGGCTGCGGTCCAGGCGGAGGCGTAGAAACCGCCACCGGCGAATGCCAGAACGATCGCGGCCCCGAAGAGCATGACCCAAGGGACCCACGGCCCGCCCTCGGCGCCGAGCGTCCAGTGCATCGCCTCCAATGGAACCCAGATGCCCAGCCCGATGATCGCCCGACGTCGCCACATTCTGACCGTCCGCGACTGCGCCAATTCCATTCGAGAACGGGTCTCCGCCAGATCGATCCCGGGTGGTAGATGTTCGCCGTCAAACCCCTGCCGGCTGATCGCGTCCAAAATAAGGACCGGAAGAGCATCCCCCTGAATCACCGCCAGTCCGGTAGTGAAGCTCACCGTCGCCTCTCGAACCTGAGGCAGTTGGAGCAGTGCCCGCTGAAGATCCGCAGCACACCCGGTGCAATGCATCCCCTCTATTCGATACCGGGAGGGCTCTGTGGCCTCCCCGGCAGACCCCGCTTCTACGGCAAGGATCGGATGATGGTGGGCATGTTCGGCTGGATCAGGGTTCGCGACCATGTCGTCATGCTAGGAAAGAAGGCATCTTCGGGCCTCTCCGCTGGGGAAACCGGGGTCCGAGAGCCGATGAACTGGATTCCGAAGCACAGATTGATGGCAGATCCGGTGCCAGCGTCTTGCCTTCGCTTCGGAATCGCGGATATTCTCAACGATCCCCCGAATCGGCTCTTCTCACGACCCCATGAACCAGACGACCTACGAACGACGAGAATCGACCCCCATCTCCGCGCTGGCCGCGGTGCTGGCGGCGGCGATCGTCCTTTCGGTCGGAGTCACCACGGGAAGCCTGAGCGGGCTTGCGCCCGCGGCGGTCGGTGCCGTCTTGATCGGAGGGATCGGTTGCGTCACGACGAGCAGGGCCAACCCGCTCGCCGCCGGATTAACCGCGCCACGCATCCAACCAGAAACCGGATTCCGCTCGGGCGGTCACGATGCACACCCCGCGGTATCGATCCTGCGAACCTCCGGACCTTCGGGACCGGCCTCGGCAGATCTTCCGCCTCCCTCGGTCGCCTGACGATTCGACGCCGGACTTGTTCCGAACGTCATCGAATCGACTTGCTTCGATCAGGATTGGTATTTCACATTCAGATTCACCCACGTCTCGCGGCACTCCCGTGAGTTCGTGCTCCGATTCCTCGCCGACTCACGCGGTGGATCGTTTTCCAAAAGGATTCCGCCATGGGCGTTCCGTTCTTCGGTTGGGCTGCCAAGAGGCTCTTTGGAACTCGCAATCAGCGACAGGTCACCCGCTACCTCGAGAAGGTCGGCAGGGTCAATGCGCTTGAAGACGAGACCCGCGTCCTCACCGATGTCGAACTCCGCGCCAAGACCGGAGAATTCCGCAATCGGATCATCGAAGGCGGCGAAGTCGGCTACGAACTGATTCCTGAGATCTTTGCGGTCGCTCGCGAGGCGATGGATCGGGCCGTGGGCATTCGAAACATCTTTAATCCGGAAGCAGGGTTCGATCCGGCGATGCTTCCCGAGGATGCTCGAAAACTGTTCGATGAGGTCAAGGCCGAGATCGACCGGACCGAACCGATGCCTCCGGAAGGCAGTTTCCTTGGCTGCGAGGAACCGGTCCCCTCCTGGCAGTTCGTGGGCATTCCGACCGCACTTTACGACGCGGTGCGAGTCCTGTACCCCGAAAGCCGGCCGCCCTTTCGCGCCCGACCGTTCGACGTGCAGTTGATCGGCGGCACGGTGTTGAGCGAAGGCCGGATCGCCGAGATGAAGACGGGTGAAGGCAAGACGATCGTCGCCCCGCTGGCCTGCTATCTGGCCTGTGTCGAGAACAAGCAGGTCCATGTAGTGACGGTCAACGATTACCTCGTGCAGCGAGACCGTGACTGGACGTTCCCGTTCTTCCAAGCGCTCGGCCTCACGGTCGGCGCGATCCACCCGCACCACATGCAGTCGGGGGATCTGAAGAAATCGATGTACGACTGCGACGTGGTCTACGGCACCACCGCCGAATTCGGCTTTGACTACCTCCGCGACAATATGAAACTCCGTGCCGAGGACCAGGTTCAGAAGCGGCGTCAGTTCGCGGTGGTCGACGAGGTCGACTCGATCCTGATCGACGAGGCGCGGACTCCGCTCATCATCTCCGGGCCCGCCCACTCCGTGCGACCCCGCTACGAAATGGCCGATGGATTGGCGAGACACCTCGTCGAAAGCCAGAAGGAATGGACCGTTGCGGACGAGCGGGTCAAGTCCTGCGAAGTCCGGCTCTCCGGCCTCGAAGGTGACATCCGTAATGCACGCGACAAGTCCGCGTTGCCGGACATGAAAGCGAAATTCGAGGAGGCGAAAATCGAACTGCCACGAGCCGAGGCGACTCGCGACAAATTCGTGCAATTCTTCGAAGTCGAACTCGACAAGAAGCAGGCTTCGTTGACCCATGAGGGGATCACGGAAGCCCAGCGGAAGGCCGGCGTCGGCTCCTTCTACGTCGGTGAGAACATCGACCTCCCCCACTTGCTTGAGCAGGCATTGCGGGCCCACGTGGTCTACGTCGGCGATCGCGACTACGTCGTTTCGCCGGGTGAGAAGGGCGAGATGGAAGTGGTGATCGTCGACCAGAACACCGGCCGCAAGATGGTCGGGCGGCAGTGGTCCGACGGGCTTCACCAGGCCGTTGAAGCCAAGGAGGGCGTCCCGATCAAGGATGAGACCCAGACCATGGCGACCATCACCATTCAGAACTTCTTCAAGATGTACGAGCGACTCTCCGGGATGACCGGCACCGCGGATACTGAAGCCACCGAGTTTCACGAAATCTACCGTCTCGACGTGGTGTCGATTCCGACCAACGTACCCGTGGAGCGGGTCGATCGGAACGACTTGGTCTATCTCAGCGAACGAGACAAGTGGGATGCGATCGTCGAGGAAGTTCGCCGCTCCTACGAGGTGGGACTTCCGGTGCTGGTCGGAACAACCAGTGTCGAGCGCAGTGAGATGCTCAGCAGGATGCTCACCAAGGCGCACCGGATCCCCCACGAGGTTCTCAATGCCAAGCAGCACGAACGGGAAGCGGACATCATCCTGGGCGCGGGTCGCCTCGGCGCGGTGATGATCGCGACGAACATGGCGGGCCGCGGCACCGACATCAAACTGGCAAAGACCACGCGAGCCGACCTGATTGAGCATTGGAAGCGTGCCGGCATTTGCCCGAAGGAAGCGAACGTCGATCTGTCCGACGATCAGGTGCTCAATCTCTGCTGGTTGCACCTCGCCCAGCGGGATCTCGGAGTCTCCAGAAAAGATGCGGAATCAATGGATCCGACGGAGGCTCGTCGGCGGCTGATGGTCGCTTGGGCGGTCGAACTCGCATGGCAGGATGAAGCAAAGGCCTCGCAGATGTCGGCGGAGACACTCGAAGACGTCCTCAATTCGTCGGGAACCTGCCGGCTTCACCGACTCGGCTTCTTCGACTCGGTGGAATCGATGGGCGGACTCCACATCATCGGAACCGAGCGTCATGAGAGTCGTCGTATCGATAATCAGCTTCGAGGCCGGGCCGGACGTCAGGGCGACAACGGCAGCAGCCGGTTCTTCCTCAGTCTCGAAGATGACCTGATGAAGATGTTCGCCGGCAAGAAGACGCTCTACATCCTCTCGAAACTGGGCATGAAGGACGGCGACGCAATTGAGCATCCAATGCTCTCTCGTTCCGTCGAGAACGCACAGCGGAAGGTGGAGGAACGGAACTTCACCATTCGAAAGAACATCCTCGAGTACGACGAGCCCATGGAGCATCAGCGGCAGGCCTTCTACTCGATTCGACAACCTGTCCTTGAACACAAGGGGATCAAGCAACGAATCTTCGAGTACGTCGAGGAATCGGCCCACGACGAGGCGGAACGACTGCTGTCCAAGGACTATCGAGCTCGATGCATCAGTGAGTGGGTTCACGAGCACCTTGGCTTCATGGTCGAGCCCGAGCGGATCCGCAAGAAGGACCGGGAGGATCTCCATGCCTTGATCCGTGCCGACTATCTCGAAGAGAGCAGCGAAGTCGTCGCCAACACCTGCAACGAGTACCTCGCCGACGATCTCGATTCATCCGAGTGGGACGTTGAGGGTTTCGCCCGCTGGTCGAAGGCGGAATACGACGCCGATATCGACGCCGAGTGGCTTCGCGGCGCGGAGCGGCGTGAGGTCATCCGAAAGGTCGAGGATGCGCAGATTCGGAAGATCGAAGACTTCGATCTGGCACCGTTGGACACGTTTCTGGTGAACGACTACGGCGCCCGTGAATTGGTCAAATGGGCGAACAGCAAGTTCGATACCGAATTCGAGCCGGAGATCGTGTCGGGATTCTCGACGTCGGGCGAAGCGGCGGAACGTCTTCTGGAAGCTGCCCGCGAGGCGTACGATCGAAGAGAGATCGAATATCCCATCGAGTATGCCGTGGACATGACCACCGCAAACATGCCTGCGGATCCCCGCGCCGCACTCGGCCAGTTCTGCATTTGGGCCAAGGCTCGCTACGAGCTCAATTGGTCCGCTTCGGCGCTCCCTTCCACGGATCCGAAGGAGCTTCAGCGACTTCTCATCGAGCAGGCGCACAAATGGGATGACGCTCGGATCGCCATTCGGGCCACGGAAGCCGTGAAGTCCGCCGGGGACGACGTCGATTCCCTGGACGAGTGGTTCCAACGAGAGTGCTTGATTCGTCTGACCGACGACGAGAAAGCAGATGCCGTGCGCGACGGCTTCGAAGTCTTTGCAAACCGTCGGATCAGCGAACTGCTCCGGACCGAGCTCAGTCAGTTCGAGCGATGGATCATGCTGCAAGTTCTCGATTCGACCTGGAAGGATCATCTGCACTCGATGGACCAGATCAAGGACGCCATCGGATTTCGGGCGTTCAGCCAGAAAGACCCCCGAATCGAATTCAAACGAGAATCGGCCCGGCTCTTCGACGAGATGAAGGAGCAGGTGCGGGATCGGCTCACGGATCTGGTGTTTAAGGGACGCCTGCAGGCTCAACCTTCGAGACCGGCTCGCCAGGCAGCCACCGCGGCGGTCCAGAAGATCGAGGCCGCACGACCCTCGGTGTCTGCGGCGGCGGCGATGATGGCGGAAGCGGCGGAAGCGGCGGAAGCGGCGGAGGCAGGGACCGAGGCACAACGCCGTGACCTTGAAATCGCCGAGCGAGCCGGATCATCTCCTTCCGATGACCGCAGGTCGACGGCTGGCACAGCCACCAAGCCGAAGTCGGTTCCAGCCATTGGTCGTAACGAAATGGTCGGCGTCATCAATCCCGAGACGGGGAAGCGGGAAGAGATGAAATGGAAGAAGGCCGAGGCGTTGGTCAAGAACGGATGGAAACTCAGCTGATCGGGATCAGGCCATCTTTCGTTTTCCGGAGGCTCGGCGACTTGAAGACGGAGCGGGAATGGTTACACTCTCCCCGCCCCCGTAGCTCAATTGGCAGAGCAGCTGACTCTTAATCAGCGGGTTCTCGGTTCGAGTCCGAGCGGAGGCATTCGAAGCGGGGTTTTCTACCTTTAGAACACCTCCTGCGATGCTGGCCTCGCATCGATCGGAAACAACGAGCCCTCGGCATCCAAGATGTCGGGGGCTTTTTCTTTTCTTCAAAATGTGCGTGGTCCCTTTTTTTTCTACGGGTTCAGCACGGTCGCGCATCGAGGCACATCCATGTCGTACTCGGCCAGGACGGCCTTGGGGTCACTCATGAAACGAGCCTTCAAGGCCTCGTCCTTCCAGCACGCCGCAAACAGGGACGCGAGTTGGTTCTTCTGCTTAG
>CALFOM010000216.1 GCA_937919685.1 uncultured Phycisphaera sp. | reverse complement strand
ACGTAAGAAGGCTGCCAAGAAGACCACACGTAAGAAGGCTGCCAAGAAGACCACAGCCAAGAAGGCCGCTCGCCGCACGGCTCCGAAGAAGAAGTGACTTCAACAGGCGACACCCCTCTTGGGGTGAGGTAGGCCAAGAACTTTTATCACTCCGACCCGGAGCCACCTTCTGGCTCCGGGTTTTTTTGATCGACCCCGTCGAAACGACGGCCAGAACGAGTCGCCACGCGAACTCCCCTCAACCGAGAGCTTTCTTTCAGGGCCGCGAGGAGGTTTCTTGGATCGATCGAGGGTTCTTGGCTACACTCCCTGACCCGGAAAGGCGAAATCGCCCCCCACCTACTAGAAATCCTGGAGGAACAGGTTCGATGGCCCACATCATCGCTGAGCCGTGTATCGGTACCAAAGACACCGCTTGCGTCGAAGTCTGCCCCGTCGATTGCATCCATCCGACGAAGGACGGTGGCAAGCACGAGGATTCCGACCAACTCTTCATCGATCCCGACACCTGCATCGACTGCGGCCTCTGCGTCGACGAATGCCCGGTTCAGGCGATCTTCCCGGAAGAGGACCTTCCGCAGGAATGGCATAAGTACATTCAGATCAACGCGGACTGGTTCAAGAACAACCCTTGAAGGCCTGATAGACGCGAAGGGCTCTTCCGCATGCCCTCGTACGGTCCCTCGCAGCCCTCGCATGCCCTCGTACGGCCCTCGATGCCCTCATGCCCTCGCATGCCCTCGCATGCCCTCGCATGCCCTCGTACGGCCCTCGATGCCCTCGCATTCAATGAAGCACCCCACGACCTGCGTCGCGGGGTGTGATCGCTCTTAGATTCGACACGCTCAGGGTGTTTCAACTCGCTGAGTTGGTCCGGAGGCGCTTCAAACGAACACCGAATCGATCATGCCCGCCAAAAGGGCGGGCGTCGATTCAACGTCGTTGAACGCGGGCTTGTACCGATCAACCCGCCTTGCGATATCGATTCGGCTCTTCGTCCTGGTCACCATCAACACCACTGGGGCCCTCGGAAGACTCGCACCAGTCCTCGATTCGAGCACCCAGATTGAGTTCGCTGGACATCGTCTTGCGATACCCCAGTCGACGAACGACCTCCAGAACGTCCGTCCAGGTCGGAAAGCTGACCTCGTTCACCCGCTTGAAGGTATCAATGGCATGAAGGAACATCTGCTGCTCCTGAGTCATCTCGCCCTCTTCGGCGGTTCTGACCCAGTCGGTGAGTCGACGACCAGGCCCTCGACGCCGTTCAAGATTCGTTTCGTCTTCGCCGGCGCGGCGATCGATACCGGTTCGGCGATCGATCACGCTTCCAGTCTTGGTGGGGTCGAATTGTCGATCTTGCTTCTTGCTGGTCATCGGAGCGTCTCCAAGTCTGCGGCTACACTGCGGACGTGGAAAGGCCTTTCAGAGGCCGATCCCGAACACAGTTGTTCTTCTCCCTTGGAATCGGATGTCCACGACTCCCACAACAGCCGCTGACCGGACACGAGCCTCCAATGAGGGTGGATCTGTACCGTTCAAATGGACTGCCTTCGTTCTCGGACTCGTCCTTCCTGGCCTCGGTCACATGTCGATCGGTGAAAAAGGCCGTGGATTCCGAATTCTGGCGGGCTTCCTTGTCCTCTGGATCAGCGGTCTGCTGATCGGCGGACTAGGAAGTGTCAGATCCTGGGACCCTCCCTATTCCAACCCCGCAACCGACGGAAAGCGAAATCTGTGGTTCATCGCCCAGGCGGCGGCCGGACCGATTGCATTCGGTTTCGCAGCGCTGGATGCGTCTCTCATCCGAGGCGCTGAAGATGACGAACTGATCGAGATCACGATGCACGATCAGACGACCGGCACCGCTCACCGATTCACCTCGATCGGTCATGCCGCCGACTTCGGCACGCTCTTCTGCGCCCTCGCCGGCCTGATCAACTTCGCCGTGGCGCTGGATGCTGGCGGGCGGGCCACCTCGGACCGTCGAGGAAATGGTCGATGACCGCTCTGCCGTGGGTCCCATTCATGCAGCCGCTGCCCGGCGTTCAGGCCAATTGGCTGTGGCTCCTGCCGATTCTCGTCTTCGGCATCGCCATGATGTACAAGGCGGTTCGAGTGGTCGATCTCGCGACTTACTGGCGGGAAGTCGGCATGATGACCATGCAGGTCCTGCTCGCCTTCCTCGGGCTTGCGACCGGCGTCTTCATGATCGTGCAGTGGATCGTGCCGCTGCTTCCGGTGGGTTGAGCCTGGCGGTGAAGCGAAGTTCTCTTCGGAGGCCTCGTCGAATGCCCGCAGACGATGCATGAGACCGAACGGAATCAAAGACGGACTTTGCGATGGTGTCGCTTGCAGAGGTCCAGTCCCGTGAATCCTTCGATAAGACGTTTCACTCGCTGACGCCGCTCTCGGGTGGTGAGACGATGCTCGGGATTCACGGTGAACTCGTGATTCGCACTGGTCTCCAGCCAGCCTTTCATGACTTCAGGATGCGTGCCCTCGAAAGGCTTCAGGATGGTCGGGTCGACATTCTCGTAGATCGCCCCCTTCGAGACGTGCTTGCCCCAGTACGGGCTCACCTGGCGGGCCTTCTCGTCATGAGACTCGACCGGACGCACCCATCCGTAGTGGTGGACCGTCGCATCCGTCTCAACCGCTCTCGGATACCGACCCTTCTTGTTCTTGTCCATCACCACGAAGTAGAGCCCCCCGGGAGCGATCACCCGGATGTCGTGGTTGCGAACCATTCTCGGCTCGACGCGATACCACGCGGGCCCGGTCGCCACCTGGTCGGGCGTGCCGTAGAAATGGTGATACCTGAATGCAATCGCCTCGACCCGAGGATTCCGATCCGCCCGCTCAGCGAGCTCGCGAATGCCCTCGATGTCCCGCTCGTGCAGGACCTCGTCGCCCTCGAGATAGAGCGACCATGCCCCCGTGGTGTTGAAGAGGCCGATCATCTTCTGCTGCCCGTAGACGAAGCCGCGACCGGTACTTCCATTCCACTGGGTATCGATGATTCTGATCCGTTTGTCGCCGATGGCTTCGATCGCCTCGCGTGTTCCGTCGGTGCTCTCGCCGAGGGCGATCACATACTCATCGACCAAGGGAAGCGCCGAACGGATGCTCTCGATGAACGGATAGCCGAGCCGAACCGGGTTTCGAAGGAACGTAAAAGCGCTGATCTTCATTTCAGAAATCCAATTCTGATGGTTGACGATTGAGAAGATTCCAAGCGGCACCTGATGTTCTTCATGCCGTGATGGTATCCGTCGATCTTCCTCGCTGTCACATCTGCAGCTGAGGCGACCCACCCGATCGATGGCCTTTCTCCAGGATGACGGGCAAAGTGACATGTTCTCCTCTAACCTGACGAATCATGTGGTTCCTTCGAAGACGACGTCGTCGAAAAATCCTCGCCGAACCAATACCTGCGGTCTGGCGCCGGACGCTCCAGGAGCACATGGTCCACTTCCGGATGCTCGGCCCTCGACAACGCGAAAAGTTGGAGAACAAGGCCCGGATCTTCGTCGCGGAGACGAATTGGGAAGGCTGCGGCGGACTCAAACTCGATGACCGAATGCAGATCCTCATCGCGGCGAACGCCTGTCTCCTGGTGCTCGAGAACGATGCCTCCCTCTTCGAACACGTCTCGGCGGTACTGGTCTATCCCGCTGGCGTGGTGATCCCGGAAAGTCGTCAGGGCAACGGCATCGTGTCCGGTTCCACGCCGATTCTCGGGCAGGCCAGATTCAATGGCCCAATCATTCTGAGTTGGTCCGACTCGATCTACGCATCACAGCACATCGGAACTCGTAACGTCGTGTTGCATGAGTTCGCGCATGCCCTCGACATGCTCAATGGCACGGTGAACGGCACGCCCCCGATGCGGAAGGGTCTGCATGAGCGATGGGTGGAGATTTGCCAGTCGGAGTACGACGACTTCCGAACGAGCCTCGAACACGGCGCTCCCGGCAGCATCGACCCGTACGCCGCCACGAATCCCGGTGAGTTCTTTGCCGTGGTCACCGAGCATTTCTTCGAACAACCGCACGTGCTCCACGACCATCACCCGGAACTCTGGGAGATCTTCAGCGAGTACTACGGATATGCCTTCGGCGGTGGCTGAAGCGAGCGAAGCCTTTTCAGGTGATTCGACGCACGCCGCCACCGGGCTTCTCGCCCTTCGAGACTGGCTTGGCAGCGCCTTTTCGTCGTCCCCCATGACCGATGCGATCGCCGGAGCCAGCGTGGGTCTTGCGGCCTGCCTTCTTTCCGCCACTCGCGGCGTCCGAATTGCCCTTGCCGCCTTGAGCGCCGCCGGAGCGGGTCCCACGCGACTTGCTTCCGCCGGTCTTTCCTGAGCCAGCGGACCCGGATGACGATCGCGTGCCACCAGATTTGCTCCGTGACTTGCTCTTCGTGACCTTGTCCGAATCGATCTCCGACGGGGCCTCAAGTCCGAACTCGTCCCGAAGCAATTGGATCTTCTTGACAGAGATGGCGCCGCCGCCTCGGGGCTCGTTTCGCGTGGACGAACGGGCACCGCGCTGGCCGTCTCGGTTTTCTCGGAATGGTTCGAATCGAATCGCACGTTCGCCGGATCGAAGCCGTTCGAGTCGGGAGACGTCCTGTGGACGGATGTACTTTTCGATGTCGGGCAACGGCTCCGCGCGAAGCCGCTGGCCCACGATCTTGGCGATCTTCTTCCACCGCTGACCGTCCGGCGGCGAGACGAAGGTAAACGACTCCGCGAACCCCCCACCGTGTCCGGCTCGGCCGACGCGATGCACCCATTCCTCGGCGGCAAGCGGAAGGTCGTAGTTGACCACCGTCCGCGCGGTCGGGATGTGCAGCCCTCTCGACGCGACGTCCGTCGCGACCAGGACCGCATGTGATCCCTCCGAGAACTGTTCCAGCGCCCGCATCCGCTGGTTCTGGCTCTTGTCACCGTGGATGAGACCGACAGAGATACCGTGATTCCGGAACGCTGCGTTGACCCATCCCGCCCGACGGCGCGTCCGGCAGAAAATAATGACGCCGCGCCGCTTCTCCTCGACGACCAGATGCAGCAGCAGTGCCACCTTGAGAACGTCGTCGATCTCGAACATGTGGTTGCCCACCGTCTCAGCGACCCGCGTGTGCCGTCCGATCTCCACCCGCTGCGGATTCCGAAGGAACGTCCTTGCCAGGTTCTCCATCGCGGGAGGCATGGTGGCGCTGAAGAACGCCATCTGCCTGGTCTCGGGCATCCGCTCGAGAATCGTCTTGATCTGGGGAAGGAATCCCATGTCGAGCATGCGATCTCCCTCGTCGATCACCAGATGCCGGATGAACGCGAGGCTCAGCACGTCGATGTCCATCAACTCCCGCAGGCGACCGGGGGTGCCGACCACGACGTCGACGCCCGATTCAATCCGTTCTCGTTGCGGTTTGACGGCTGCCTTCCCCCAGACCGCCGTGACCTTGACCAGCGAACCGCGAGTGAGGCGTCGGAGTTCCTCCGCGACCTGCTGCGCGAGTTCGCGGGTGGGCACTACCACCAGCCCTCGAAGCCTTCTCCGCGGATCGACGAACTTGGCGCCGGTATCTCCGCCCTTCCTCTTGCGAACACGGCGGGAGAGCGGCGGCGGGTCCTCGATGAGGCGATGGGCCAACGGGATGCCATAGGCCAACGTCTTCCCGGTCCCCGTCGGGGCCAGACCGATGGCATCACGACCGGCGACCAGCGGCGCGATGATCCGCTTCTGTATGGGCGTGGGCGCTTCAAAGCCCAGTTCCTCGATGCCCCGGAGGACGACGGGCGCGATTGGAAGTTCGTTGAAGGCCTCGATCACCATGGATCGCGGGTCCTCGATCGGTGCTTCGGGCTTCTCGGACGGTTTTTCGGCTTCTGACATATTCGTACAGGGTAATTGAGTTCGGTCTGGAACGAGTGCGCCTTCCGCGAGGCCTCATCCGTGATGCCGGGGCTTCAAACCGGTTGGAGTGCTCATCTGGGGGCGGGAGTTCGCCGAAGAAAGGGATGCCGCCGAGTTTCGACCCCTGGAGGGGGGGGCCGGACTCGGCGGTCTTTTTCATGGTTGCGGCGAGAATCAAGCAGGCCCAGCCAAGTAACCTAGCCAATCATGACGAACTCTCCACGCGGTCCCCGGACGCTCGTGGCCGGTCTCGGCCTTCTCGTCACCAGAACCATCGGTCGATGGGTCCCCGACCCGTTCATCCTTGCGATCGGGCTCACCGCGTTGACGGCCGTCCTCGCGTTGGTGATTCCCGGGACGTTCGCGGATGCGACGGCCAACGCCGATGGGATCACACCGTCGAAGTTCACCCTTCTCCTCGAGGCATGGTGGGGTGACGATGGGCTCTGGAAACTCCTGACGTTCAGCATGCAGATGGCACTCGTGCTGGTCACCGGCTACGCGCTGGCCGCGAGTCCACCCATCCGGAAAGCCATCGATGGCGTCGCGGATCTCCCCCGCTCGACCGCCAGCGGCGCCGTGCTCGTGTCCGCGGTCGCAGTCGCGACGGGACTTCTCAACTGGGGACTCGCCCTGGTCGTCGGCGCACTCTTGGCCCGCGCCGTCGGACGGTCGCTCGAACGCCGAGGAATTGGCTGCCACTATCCTCTCCTCGCGGCCGCCGGATACACCGGCCTCCTGGTTTGGCACGGCGGCTTCAGCGGCAGCGCGCCGTTGAAGATGACCACCCCCGAGAATGCCGCTGATGTCCTCCCAGATTCGATCGTGGCGGAATACGCCGCACAGGGTGTTCCGCTGTCCGAGACATTGCTCTCCCCGATGAACCTGTTCGTCTCACTCGGGCTGCTCTTGATCGTGCCGATCGTGTTCCTGCTGCTGGTACCCAGCCGCCCCGAGGATCTCGCATCACCCTCCAGCCTTGGCATCACGTTCGAAGATGAGCCCAAGCTCGAAGAAACTCCGATCCGGATGATCGAGCTCATTCTGGGGATGGGTCTCGGTCTTGGACTGCTGATCGGCTTCGCGGCCTACATCCTCGGTGACGAAGGTGGTCTGGGACGACTTGGACTGAACCAGATCAATGCCGTGATGCTCGGGTTGGGCCTGCTCCTGCACGGATCACCAACCCGATACCTGCGGGCGGTCGAGGATGCGGCTCGAGGGTGTGCAGGGATCATCGTTCAGTTCCCCTTGTATGCCGGGGTGATGGCGATGATGGCGGCGAGTGGAATGCTCGCGATGTTCGCTGCGACCGCCAATTCGATCAGCACGCCGGAGACGCTTCCACTGTTCACCGCCGCGAGTGCTGCGGTCGTGAACATTTTCGTCCCTTCGGGTGGCGGACAATGGGCGGTTCAAGGGCCAATCGCGCTCGTTGCCGGCGTCGATGCCGGCGTTCCGGTCGGCAAGATGATCATGAGCGTCGCTTATGGCGATGAACTCACCAACATGCTCCAACCATTCTGGGCGCTTCCCTTGCTCGCCATCACCGGCGTCCGCGCTCGAGACATTGTGGGCTACACCGCATTAGTGATGGTGGTCGCCGCGGCCTGGATGGCCATCGGACTGCTGGTGTTCTGATTGTTTCGAACGCCCGTCACTTCCCGACGCACCATGCGTACTGATCCACGTACTCCAACCGGCCTCCCAGTGCCTTTGCCGCATCCCACGCCCACCGCGGATTCCGAAGCATCCCTCGGCCGATCGCGATCGCGTCCGCATCACCCCGCATAAGCACGTCTTCGGCGAGTCTCGGATCGTCGAGCTCACCGACCGCGATCACCGGCATTGATTCGACGCCTTGCTTCACGGCAGCGGCGAACGGCACCTGGAATCCCGGCCCCCCGGGGATCTCCGCTTTCGCGTTTCCTCCGGTCGACACGTCGACGCCGTCGCAGCCTCTTGATTCGAGCTCCCGAGCAAAAGTCACGGAGTCTTCGGTGCTCCAACCCTCAATATCGTCGCGCCAATCGGTGCCACTAAACCGGACCAGCAACGGAACTTCGTCGGCCATGGCGTCGCGCATTGCGTCGAAGACCTCAAGCGGAAAGCGCATTCGGTTCTCCAGCGATCCGCCGTACGAATCCGTGCGATGATTCGATATTGATGAGAGAAAGCTCGAGAGAAGGTAGCCGTGCGCCGCGTGCATCTCGACCACATCGAAGCCGATTGAAACCGCCCGACGGGCGGCGTCAGCGAACGCGGTGCGAATCGCGTCAAGGCCTTCCTGGTCGAGCGCATCTGCGGGCGGAGCGATATTCTCGTAACTATTCGCGCTGGCACCGACCGTCGACCACCCGCCAACCTCCTCCGCGACGTGACCGCGGGCCGAAGACCACGGACGGGCGTGCGATGCCTTCCGCCCGGCGTGGGCGAGTTGAATGCCAAGTACCGAGCGTGGCGCGACCTCCCGCACCGTCGCCACCACCCGAGCGAGGGCGCGGGCATGGTCGTCGTTCCAGAGTCCTAGGCATTCGGGGGTGATCCGACCGCGCGCCTCGACTGCCGTCGCCTCCGCGAGTACCAATCCGGCGCCGGATGCCGCCAGACTTCCCAGATGGACGTGGTGCCAGGCCGAGGCGTTTCCGGCCACGGCCGAGTACATGCACATCGGGGAGACCACGATCCGATTCGGGAGACGAACCTCGCGAAGGGACAGCGGCTCGAAGAGTCGTGGCGTCGGTTCAGAAGTGCTCATGGGCCGGATCCTAGGCGGCTGGGTTGCCTCCGGCCTCCTGATCCGGCCGGTCGGCTCGGAATCCACGTCGGTCCGGTTATGATCTCCTACTCGAGGATCGAGCCCTTCCACACGGGAACGGCGCCCTCGACAAGTCCACGAATAGGAATACCGCGATGCCGATCAAGGCCACTGACGTGAAGAGAGGCCAGTTCGTCCTCTGGGAGGGACAACTCAACCAGATCCTGGAAACCGAGCACGTGAAGCCCGGCAAGGGTCCTGCCTACATCCAGGCGAAGATGAAGAACGTGAAGGTCGGGGGCATCAAGATCAACCGCCTCAACTCCGACGATCGACTCGACGAAGTCAACGTCGATCGTCGACCGATGCAGTTCCTCTACGACACCGGCGGCCGAGGCGACGGACCCTTTGTTTTTATGGACATTGAAACCTACGACCAGATCGAGATTAGTAACGAAGTGCTCCCCAAAGAACAGAGCCAGTGGCTCAAGGAGAACACGGAGTGCACCGTGAGCATCTTCGACGGCAAGCCGTTGTCCGTTGCCCTCCCCGCCTCGCTCGAACTTATGGTCACCGACACGGCGCCGCAGGCCAAGGGTGCCACCGCCAGCAACCAGAACAAGGAAGCATTCGTCGAGACCGGCGCCCGCATCCGTGTTCCTCCGTTCATCGAGAACGGACAGGTCGTCAAGGTGAACCCCGAAACCGGCGAGTATCTCGGCAAGGCCTGAGTCGCGCGGACCACAACTCCACGTCAGATCTCGTCGGTCTGCTCACAAGACGATCGGAGCCGAGGACCGAGACGGATGGGTCCGGCATGCTGGGCATGCTGGGCACGCTGTAGCCTCGCGAGCAGATCCACCGCGAACTTGCGATCCTGTGGGAGCAGCGCCAAACAGGCTCGCAAATGGTGAACCGCGTCGTCCACGTCTCCGAGTTCGGTGGCGGTGGAGGCGAGCAGGCGATGTGCCAGAGCTCGATGCGGGCTGTACCGGTCCAGCATCCGATCGGCGAATTCGTACATCGCTTCGACTCGCTCGTCGATGAGACGCACCATTTTCTCGTCATGCCCGACCTCGGACTCGGCTCGACGACTCGACAATTCGCGGATGGCACCGGCAGCTCGGGCAAGCCGGGTCGCGGTCTGCGGATTTGGTTCGAACGTCGGCTCGAAACCGACGAGATCCAGCGTCTCATTGACATCGGATTGTCGCCGACATCGATCAATGGCACGATCGATGAATTCCATCGCCCGATTGCTTCCGAAGAATTCAAGTGATGCCTCCCAGTCCGCGACGGTGAAGTCGTCTGGACGATCGAGGGTCAACAGCCAGTCGCCCCGCCAACGGCCTTCTTCCTCGCCGGCGCCGGCGATGAGCACTCGAACATGCGACGCGGCCTCGATACGGTTGGTCGGTACCGACGCTGTTCGAAGACACTCGGGTGGCCGGCCGGCATCACCGGGAAGCCAACCCGAAGTCGGGTCGAGGTCTCGGAACCAGAACCGATCGGATTTACAGGGTAGAAATCGCGTCGTGGGGTCGAGGATGGACGACATCGACAACCAGATTCGAGCACCGCTGGGAAGAAGTGGCATGTGTTTGGGCGCTCCGGCCTCGAGGAGAAAAATGAGCCCGTCGGAACTTCTTCGACCGGACGAACTGACTCCCGAAGGCTGCGGCGGCACGCGTCGTCAGTCTCCACCGACGCGACTCTCCAGTCCGTGCTGCACGTTCCTGCAGCCGCAGTTCGACCATCAGACGATCAGGATCCTGATCGCATCCAGACAAGGTCCGCCAATGCGGAGTTCTTTCGTCGCATCGCCAAGAAATCGATGATCAACCGAGAAAAACCGCTGGATCTATAGCCAGTTACCGCCTTGTCGATCTTCTCGAGCCTGCCTTGCGACTCAGATCACGCCCTGGTCATGCATCGCACGGGCGACCTTCAGGAATCCGGCGATGTTCGACCCATCGAGGTAATCACCGGTTCGGCCGTACTGCGCGGCGGCAGCGAGGCTCTGGGCATGGATGTCCTTCATGATCCCGCCAAGACGTCGATCGACTTCTTCGCGGCTCCAGAAGGTGCGGCTGGAGGCCTGGGCCATCTCGAGCGCACTGACGGCGACCCCGCCGGCATTGGCCGCCTTGCCGGGCCCGTATAGGACGCCTTTCTCCCGGAAGATGTCCTGACCTTCGGGCATCGTCGGCATGTTGGCGCCTTCGCTGACCAACCTGCATCCGTTGGCGACGAGATTCGCGGCGTCGATGCCGTTGATCTCGTTCTGAGTCGCGCAGGGGAACGCCGCGTCAGCAGGGACGTTCCAGAGTGGATTGTGGTCGGCGTTGCGGTCGCGAGCGGTGAATTCGGCGTTGGCGTACCGCTCGACATACTCGATGATTCGGCCTCGGCGCTCGTTCTTGAGTTCCTTGATGAAGGCAAGCTTCTCAAGATCGATGCCGTCGGGGTCATAGATGAAACCTCCAGAATCGGAGAGCGTGAGCGGCTTGGCGCCGAGATGATTCAACTTCTCGACCGCGAATTGCGCGACATTGCCCGAGCCGGAGACGAGACATCGCTTGCCCTCGAGACTCGAACCGTTCACATCGAGCATCTCTGCGGCGAAGTAGACCGCGCCGTAGCCAGTCGCTTCAGGACGAATCAAACTGCCGCCCCAATCCGTACTGCGACCGGTCAAGACGCCAGTGAAGGTGTTGGTGAGCTTCTTGTACTGCCCGAAGAGATAGCCAATCTCGCGGCCACCGACGCCGATATCGCCCGCGGGGACGTCGGTGTCGGGACCGATGTGCCGAAAGAGTTCACTCATGAATGCCTGACAGAACCGCATCACTTCGCCGTCGGAGCGACCCTTGGGATCGAAGTTCGATCCGCCCTTGCCGCCACCAATCGGTTGCCCGGTGAGCGCGTTTTTGAAGATCTGCTCGAACCCGAGAAACTTAAGCACGCTGAGATCGACGGTGGGGTGAAAGCGAAGGCCGCCTTTATACGGGCCGATCGCCGAGTTGAACTCGACGCGATATCCGCGATTGACCTGCACGGTCCCGGCGTCGTCGACCCAGGACACGCGGAACTCAATCACCCGCTCAGGCTCGACGAGCCGTTCGAGAATCCGTTCGTTTCGCCAAACCGGATGCCGGTCAAGCACCGGTTCGAGGGATGGGACCACTTCGCCCACCGCCTGATGGAATGCCGTCTCGTGCGGGGTGAGCGATTCGAGTCGCTGCATGAAATCGGTAACCCAGAGCGAGTCGGTCTTCATCATCAGGGAATCCTTGGAAACGAATCGTCGCGATTTCGGACGATGGAAGGGGCTCGAAACGTCCTGACCGCATGATCAGAAACTTCGTGGGATGATAGGAACGGAAGCGAATTCCTGCCATCAACATCTGTATTTCTGCCTCCGGGACGAGGCCTTTGCCAAACGCCCGTCCTGACCATGGAACCTCCAGACCATGAAGATTCTTCTCACCGGATTCGAGCCTTTCGGCGGCTCCTCACTCAATCCCTCGGCGATGGTCGTCGAGGCACTCGCTTCCGACCCACCGACAGGAGTCGAGCTGGCCACCATGGTGCTTCCGGTGATCGGCATTGAGGCGGGCGATCGCGTGGTCGAACGCGTCGAGTCCGAATCGCCCGATGCCGTGATCATGCTGGGCGAAGCGACCGGTCGACCGGGAATCTCGATTGAGCAGATTGCGATCAATCTCCGCGATTATCGAATGTCCGACAATGCCGGCACCTGTACGACCGATGAGCCGGTGGTCGATGGCGCTCCGGACGCCTACTTCGCCACCCTACCGATCATGCGACTGGTCGCCGCGATCCGTACGATCGGCGTTCCGGCGTCGCGCTCGCTCACCGCGGGCGCGTTTCTCTGCAATGAGATCTCCTATCGCGTGCTGCACGCCAACGCGATCGCGAACCGACGAATCCCCGCGGGCTTCGTGCACCTTCCCCGCCTGCCGGAACAATGCCTCGACGCGGACACACCGCATGCGAGCATGCCCTTGGATCGTCAGATCGCAGCCGTCCGCGCGATTTTGCAGACGCTGTGAGCGTCATAATTGCGGGCGCTCTATTTCTCACATGATGAACCCATCGGTTCAGACGATCGAAATCAAATCCCGAAGAAAACCAAGGAAATCAACCCCTTCGCGCTCTCCGGCTCTCTTCTCTTCGGCCTCTCGTCAGTTTCTGCCGACACGCTGGCACTCGCTCAACCAGAGGTCTCGGGGACGATTGATCTTGAGTCCGATGCCGACGGAAACGCCAAGAAAAACGGCGTCTATCTTCGCATCGGGGCTGGAATGAACCTCGCCATGGATGCCGATGTCAAAGACATCTCGTCTTCTTTCTTTGATGGATTTGGCTTTGGGACGGATCAGTACACCAACATCAGTATCGCTTTCGATACGGGCTTCGTGTTCGATATCGGTGTCGGAATACCGCTCAGTGAGGCATGGAGCATCGAGATCATGACCGGGGTTGCGACGAACAGCGTCGAGTCGATTTCTGGAAATTATCGTGACGTTGATAGCTTCGGATCCACGGTTCCGGGTTCGCTCTCAGGTGGCGACGGCCATTTGTATCAGGTGCCGATCGTTGCGAATATCCGCTATGAATTCGATTTGAATGATGAAACGCTCGGCCTTGGTGTGTACGCAGGCGCAGGTTTTCAGTACAGCGATTGGGACCTGAACGGGGGCGAGATAATCGTTCCAGGCTTCGATCCAGTTGCGATTGGTAGCGGCTCTGGGGATGCCTGGGCATTCCGCTACCAGATCGGGTTCGATCTCTCCTGGGAAATCGCGGCGAACACCACACTCGGTTTGAACGTTCGTTACTCGGAGACCTCCGAAAGCGATTTTGGCGACGATTTCAAGGTCGATTCTTTCAGCAACCTCGCCATCGGCGGGACGTTGTCGTACACGTTCTGAGCCAGTGGCGTCTGGCACGTTCAACTTGATGCTCGCGGATGTGACTCCCGGCCGCATCGTTCAACCTGATCTTTGGGCCCCGCGGACGTGACTCCCGCGGGGCTCTTTTTTTATCCCGCAGCTCAAGTTTGAACTTGATTCGCTTTTTGATCCAATCGCCTTTGGATCACCAAACCCTGAGCGGCCCTTCAAACAGCACCGTCTTCCTTTGATCACAGCGGCAAGAGGTCCCAGGCTGCACTGATGTATGGCCATCCGGATCTTTGAGGGTGCCACTTGTTCCATTCGGCCCAATGAATGAACGGCTCTTGAAGACAATTCTTGGTGAATTTGCGAATCACGTCGCCATTTTCGCTGCCACGACTTGCATTTTCTAGTCGATTGCGCGTGCAATGCACGGATGCATTCCCTCAACGCTCGGGTCGCCAGCGCCGCGACACTTCTCTTGTCTTCGTTCATGATCGTTGCCGGCGCCGCCGCCGATCCGCCGATCGAGCGTCCACCGCATCCGGCGGCCCCCGCGGCGGATCGGTTCATCACCGATCGTGAAGGCCGCACCCTGGACCTCCCCGCCGAAGACGAGACCTTCACCTTCGTGGTGTTCGGCGATCGCACCGGTGGGCCGGACGCTGGCGTGAAGATCCTCGCCGACGCGGTGGCCGACACGAATCTCTACGAGCCGGATCTCGTGATGACCGTCGGCGATCTGATTCAGGGTTACAACGGCACGGATGCGTGGATGCGTCAGATGAAGGAGTTCCGCGGCATTATGGATGGCCTGCTCTGCCCATGGTTTCCGGTCGCCGGCAACCACGACATCTACTGGCGCGGTCCCGACCGCCCAGAGGGTGAACACGAAGCAAACTACGAGATGCACTTCGGCCCGCTCTGGTACGCCTTCGATCACAAGGACCGGCGGTTCATCGTGCTCTACACCGACGAGGCCAACCCCGACACCGGTGAACACAACTTCGGCAAAGCCGAATGCCAGCGGATGAGTCCGGAACAACTCGCGTGGTTGAAAGCGACGCTGGCGAGTGGAAAAGACAAGAAGGACGTCTTCGTCTTCCTCCACCATCCGCGTTGGATCGGCGGAAAATACGGCGACGACTGGGAGCGGATTCACCCGGTGCTCGCGGAAGCCGGCAACGTGCGAGCGGTCTTCGCCGGACACATCCACCGGATGCGTTACGACGGCCCGCGGGACGGCATCGAGTACGTCACGCTCGCGACAGTTGGCGGTGGGCAATCTGGCCTAGTCCCTGAAGCTGGCTACCTGCACCAGTTTCATCATGTGACGGTGCGGCCGGACGGCATCGCGCTCGCGTGCATCCCCGTCGGGGAGACAATGGACGTTCGGGACATCACCGGGACCGTCTCCGACGAGACCGGACGACTCGCCCAACAGGAACATTCCATCACCAGTGATCTGAGTGTCGACGAGAACGGCAGCGGTCACGGGACCGTCTTGATCGTCGCGACTAATCCCACCGGACGTCCGGTCGAATTCACGCTAGTGCCTGGTTCCGCGGACAGCCGCTGGCAATATTCGCCCGACCACCAACACGCGGTGGTCGAAGCCGGCGCAACCCATCCATTCACGTTCCAAGTGAGTCGTGGCCACCATTCCCTCGATGCGGGCTGGCGACCGCCCAACATCACTCTGGACGCCGATTATCTCGGGGTGAATCATCGGTATGCACTGCCCACCCGAATTCTCGAGATTCCGGTGGCCGCCAATCTTGCGGCCCCCGAACGTCCTGACGTCGATCTGGGCATGGAGTTTGACGGGAAGAGCCAGGCGATTCACATCGACGACGAGGCCTACGACCTTCCCGACGGACCCTTCACCCTCGAAGCCTGGTTCAACGGCGACTCGTTCGGCGATCGCGTCGGCCTGGTCAACCGAAGCGAAGGCAGTGAGTTTGGTTTCTTTCTGAGTCAAGGGAAGCCGTCGTTCTACGTGCATCTCGACGGCACCTACGCCTTCGCCGAGTCTGCGACGCCCATCTTGCAGACCAAGACCTGGCATCACCTCGCCGGGGTCTACGACGGATCGGAAGTCCGGTTGTATCTCGATGGCACGCTGGTCGCCCGAGGAGACGCCGGAAAAAATCGCACCCGCAACACGCTCCCCCTTCTGATCGGCGCCGATGTCGATGCCAACGGTCGACCAACGTCGCACTTCGATGGTCGCATCGACGAAGTTCGGCTCTCGTCGGTCGCCCGATACACCGGGGAACGCATGTCGCCGCAACGTCGCCACGACACCGATGCCTCGACGGTTTTGCTCTTTCACTTTGACGCCATGCAGGGACCGTGGCTCTTCGACCATTCGTCGAGCAAGGCCCACGGAATCCTCCGCGGAACGCCAAGGCTGGTTCCCGTCACCGATTGAGACTCAGCGTCGGCGCGGGTCTCCCGTCGGATCGCGCATTCTGCGACGATCCGGACATGCTCTCCCGCGCCATCGACCACGATCAAACCCCAACCCACCCCGATCTGGCGGTGATCGGGAACGGTGCAATTGGGCTCGCCATCGCGATCGAGTATCGACGCCGTCAACCCGATGCGACCGTGGTCGTGATCGGGCCGACTACTCGGCCCGGTTCCGCATCCATGGCCGCGGGGATCATGGTCGCCGCGCACGCCGAACTCGAAGCCGGAACCCTCACCCATCCGGCCGGTCGGGCGAAATTCGAGATCATCCGAGCCGCGGTCGAACACTGGCCGGCTTGGCTCGAAGAACTCACGGCGATCGCCGGCATCGAACCCCCCCTGCTCAGGCGCGGGACCGTGGTTCTCGACAATCCGAACGTCAGCGATTTCGATGCGTCGAACTTCGACGCGATCCTCAAGGGCCTCGACGATGATGACGCGCCGTTTGAGCGTCTCGATCCCGCCGACATCTCCGGATATCGACCAAGTCCCCACCTGCGAGCATCCCGAGCGATCCGGATCGAGAACGACGGAGCGGCGGATGCCTTCGCGGTCATGGATCTTCTCGATCGGGCGGCCACGAAACTCGGCGTCCACCGCATCGATGCCCGCGTCGAGTCGATCACGGATGCGGTGATCCGTCTGGAGGACGGGCGCTCGATTCGAGCTGCGACCACGGTCATTGCGTGCGGTGCGGCCAGCGACCCGTTGATCCAAGGAATTCCCGAACTCACCGGGCGCGTCCCGAGGGTGCTTTACGGGACCGGCGTCGGCCTCCGCTGCCGAATGTCCGATCCAACGACGCTCCCCGACACGGTGCTCCGCACGCCCAACCGAGGGGCGGGGCTCGGGGTCTACTACGTTCCATCGACTGATGGCCGTTTCTATCTCGGCGCCACCAACGTGGTCTCCATGGTCCCTCGCGAACATCCGCGGCTCGGATCACTTCATCTGGTGCTTCAATCGGCGATGGATGAAATCTCCCCCGAACTTCGGCATGCGGAATGCCGGACGGTCACCGGGCATCGACCGATCACCGAAGACGGGCATCCGCTCCTCGGTGCCACCAGCATCCCCGGTCTCTGGATCGCGACCGGCACTCGACGCGACGGCGTGACCGCAGCGCCGGAGATCGCGACGAGGCTGGTCAATGAAATACTCGACGACGGCGTTCGCCTGCCCGACGCCCTTCGCCCCGAACGCCGACCGGTCTCGACCCTTGATCGGGAAGCCGGCATCGAACTCGCCGTCCGAAGCCGGGTCATCGGCCCACGTACGCTCGATGCGAGCACCAGCGGCCGCCGACTCGAAGATACGGTCCGCCGACACGTCGAACGCCTGTACGATCGAGCGGGACTCTCATCCGGTGTCCCCGCAGAACTCCTCGACGCCTACGCCGACGGTCACCTGCACGCCGCCGATCTCGTTCCAGTTTCGTTCTCGAAGTGACTCCCTAGGAAATCTCGCATGTCCGACCCGACGAAACAGATCTGGCTCCTCCGGCACGCCGCGACCGAATGGTCGAAGAACGGGCGGCACACCGGTGCCACCGACCTTCCACTGCTTCCCGAGGGTGAGGACGTGGCACGACGACTTCGACCCGTCGTCGACGCCCATCACTTCGACTTCGTCCTTTGCAGTCCGCTCCAGCGGGCTCGACGCACCGCCGAACTGCTCGGCCTCGGCGACGCAGTGATCGACGCTGATCTCCACGAATGGAACTACGGCGACTACGAAGGCATCACGACGAAGGTCATCCGCGAAACGGTCCCCGGCTGGACGATCTGGTCGAATCCCTGCCCGAACGGTGAGACCGGCGCGGCGGTGGCAGCGCGAGCACAACGCGTGATCGATCGAGCCCTCGCCGCCTCGGGCGATGTCGCGCTGGTCGCCCACGGTCACTATCTCCGCGTGCTCGCCGCGACCTGGCTGGGACTACCGCCGGAAGACGGACGGATGTTCGACCTCGGTACCGGCACCTACTGCGTGCTCGGCTTCGAACACGAATATCGCACTGTCATCCGCTGGAACGCGCCGGGCCCGGAGTCGACCGGGTGAACCGAACCGTCGAAGTCACCGGCCACCGGCGCGGGCTGCACGAGATCACCTCGATGGTCACGGATGTCGTGCGGGATGCGGGCCTCGACGAAGCGATCTGCACCGTGTTCGTGAAACACACGTCCGCAGGCGTCTGCATTCAGGAGAATGCCGATCCGTCCGCCCGGCGCGACATGGAAGCGTGGTTCGATCGGATCGCCCCCGAAAACGAGCCCTGGTACACGCACGTCGACGAAGGTTCCGACGATATGCCGAGTCACCTGAAGTCGATCCTGACCGGCACCGCGATCTCGATCCCAGTCGTCGACGGCCGGCTTGCGCTGGGCACCTGGCAGGGTGTCTACCTCTGCGAATTCCGTGATCGCCCGTCGACCCGGCGGATCGTCGTCATGGTGCGGTGATCATCGGCGCCGTCTGAGAATGAACGACACCGGCGACGGCGCATCCCGCCCACGCCAGCCAGCATGGCCAGACCGACTCCGGGAACCGCGGCCGATCCCTGCGGGTCGAAACGAGTTCCCGCAATAGGAGTCCGAAACCCCGTCACGAACCGATGGTTCATCGGGATTTTCTTCTTCTTTAGATTCGTAGATTGGGAACTTCGGAGCCGTGACGTTCAGGAACGCCGAGGGTTCAAAATAATCAATGAACATCTTTACGACTCAAGCTTAATTCCCAACAGTTTCGTAATTCTCCCCATCCGTTCTATAAGATCTGCGACATGACCAACAAGGCGATGGTGCAATTCGACACACCGATCATGACCGTCGTCCTGAACGACCCGGACCGGCGCAACGCCTTGTCCCACCAGGTCTTCGATGATTTTGAACAATGCCTCGACGAGGTGGAGACGGCGATCGATTCGGAATCCTGTCACGTTCTGCGGATCCGCGGCGAAGGTCCAGCCTTCTGCGCGGGCTTTGATCTGGAGGCGATGGCTCACGGCGCGCTGCCGTCGTTCCTCGAGCGTCTCGGCGCGATCTGCCGGCGACTCCGACACCTGGAGGCGGTGGTGGTTGCCGAAGTTCATGGACCGGCCCTCGCCGGCGGCTGCGCCCTGGTTTCGGCGTGCGACATCGTCCACGCTGGTCCGGACGCCGCGTTCGGATACCCCGTCCATCGCCTCGGCATCTCACCGGCCGTCAGTCTCGCGACCCTGGTCCCCGGCACGTCTCCCGGGGCCGCCCGCGCTCTGACGCTGTCCGGTGCGTTTCTCGATGCCGACGCGGCCGTCCGCATCGGTCTCGCTGCGGCGGCCCATCCCGATCGCGCGGCGCTCGAGGATGCGGTCACCACGCTGTGCGATCGTCTTGCCGCGATGGACGCCGCGACGCTTCGCGCCACCAAGCGCTTTCAGAACGAACTCGACGGAACCGCCGATGGCGACGTGTTCGTCGCGTCGCTCGCGGCCAGTCTCGCCATCGCCAGCTCCGACGAGTTTCGTACCCGAATCGAACGCGTGATCGCGAAGAAGCGGGCGAAGGAAACTGATCGAGACTGAATTCCTGAAATTCTGAGGCGAGGCTCACCCATGGCGCGACGACGACAACGACGACGACGCAACTGGAATCCGATCACGCTGCTCCGGCGGCGACTGCAGCGCATCGATCGCCAGTCGGCCTCCCGCGATCGCTCTCGGTGGACGAAGGCTGCTGACTGGAGTCTTCTCCTTTCCATGCCGATGGCGCTGCTGCTCTCGCTCTTCCTCGATGCCAACATCAGCCGGACGTCTTGGGAGAACCTTGCCGATCTTCGTCTCGGCCGCGACGGTCGTGGGGCGCCGCTGGAGGCCACGATTCTTCGAAAAGACCCGAATCGCTCGCCCTGGAATTTCGGGAGTCCCTTGGCCACCGTTCAACTCCGGCAGCAGACCATCGAACATGGCTGGCCGTTTCCCGGTTGGACCACCCTCCCCCCGCTGGAACTGCTCGCGGTGCCGCTGGTCGATCCGAGCATGACGATCGATCTCGCCGCGCCTTCGGCGGATGCTCTGCTTGAAACGCTTCGATCGAATACGGGCGTCGATCTCACCGACGCTCTCGGCGTGTTGTTGGTCACCCTTGAAGCCGATCGACAGCAGGCCTGGGTCGAGAATCTCACTCGGCAGGAAACCCAGACCAGTCGAGCCTGGTCCGCAACCCTGGCAACCGCCGTCGCGATCTGGTTTCTGCTCTTCCTAACCAGCGTCCTGCTGATTCGAACCAGCCAAGGCTTGCACTTTGTCGCCGCCGGCTGGCGACGGCGGCGAGTCATCGGAAAACTCAAAGCCGGACGATGCCCGTTCTGCAACTACGATCTCAGCGGTGTCCGGTATCCGAAGAAGTGCAGCGAGTGCGGCCGGAAGATCTGGGGCTGAGTCGACCTCGGTATCGCCTACCGGCTTGAATCTCACCCCGGCAGCGGATCCAATACGACCCATGAACACCATTGATCTCCAAACCGAACTCGTCACCCTCACCACCGACGGCGCCATCGCCACGCTCACCCTGAACCGGCCCGACGCCCGCAACGCCCTCTCACTCGAGATGATCGCCGCGATGGAAGTCGGGCTTGAGAAGATCGAGTCGGGCCTCGACGGCGTCGCGGTCGTGATCCTCGCTGGCGCCGGCAAGAGCTTCTGCGCCGGTATGGACCTCAAGGCAGTCCAAGACGACCCCATCCTGATGGGTGACATGCTCCGCCGGCTCGCCGCCGTGAGCCGACGCATCCGACGACTCGATTACCCCACCATCGCTCGCGTGCAGGGTGCCGCGATCGGCGGCGGGTGTGGGCTCATGGTGGTCTGCGACTTCTCGTTTGCACACCCCGAAGCGAAGCTCGGCTATCCCGAAGTCGATCTCGGCATTTGCCCCGCGGTGGTCGCCCCTTTCCTCGTGAAGCGAATCGGCGCGGGCAAGGCGCGGGCGATGCTCCTCGCGGGTGGAACCATGGGCGGCGAAGCCGGCTTCGACGCAGGACTCGCCACGCACCTCGTGGCGATGGACGAACTCGAATCCGCCACCATCGCCTTCGCAGAACGCCTGGCCAAGGGTGGTCCCGAAGCAATTCGGGCGACCAAACGCTGGCTGAACGAACTCGACGGCTCGCTCGACGACGAACAACTCTCCAAGGGTGCGGAGATCTCCGCCGAGCTCATCCAGACCGAAGACGCTCAGGCACGACTCCGGACGCTCTTCAAGCGATGATCGCTCGAGGCAGATTCGCTGCGATCGCCGTGCCCGTCGTGCTCCTCGGAATTCCGATCGCATTGGTGGTCACTGCGTGCTCGACCGCTCGACCGGCGCTTCGACGACACGAATCGATCATTCCGGTGACCACCACGGCGCCCCCGGCCGACGATGCGTTTACGGTGATCTTCATCGGTGATCCCGAAGCCCGCATGCGCGGTAACACGCCCGAGGAACTCGCGGGATACGTTCAACGACTTCTCGATCTCGGCGAGACCCGTCACGAGTGGTTCCAGATCGGCGATGGACGAACGCACGAGATCGACCCCGAGCTCGTCATCATCGGTGGCGACATCAGCCAGGATCGGCGCACCACGATCGAACTCGACATGCCAATCTGGGCGCCGTTCTTCGATGCCGGAATTCCGGTGCTCGCGGGATTCGGGAATCACGACTGGGAGCCCGAGTCGTGGGGCGACGGTCCGAGTTATTCGTTCGCAGGACATCGATCCAACGAGTCGACCACCGCGTTCACCCGCGAGACGTATCGCCGGTCGGCGGAGATCTCGCCGAATCTTGCTTATCGCGAGATCGGCCCGTCCGCCGAACATGGTCCGGTCACCTTCCACGCCACCTACCAGGGCGTGGACATCGTCAACTTCAATACGTTCCTCTATCAACCGTCCTACGAGTATCCCGCCGGCTGGCCGCTCACCTGTAATCCCCTCGGCGGTGGTGCCGGTTGCCAGACCTTTGTGAGCGCGGAACCCCAGATCGAAGCGATGGAATTGCTGCTTGCGGACGATCCATCCACGCCAACGATTTTCGTTCAGCACTATCCACTGAGCACCAGCGACGGGTGGTGGAACGACTACGACGCCACCGACACCACCCTCGCCGAGCGAAAGCAGCGCCTGCTCAACATGATCGCGAGGCGTACGCAGGCGGTGTTTCTTGCCGGGCACAATCACCGATCCAGCCAACGGACTTGGCCCGTCGGCGATCAAGTCGTCGACGAGTACGTCGCCCCTTACTTCGGAGATGGCGGCGGCGTGATCGCCGTACTCGTGTCTCCGACCCGCGGGATCCTCGAAGTCCGAACGCTTCGGTTTCCACCGTCCTAGACAAAGGCCGTCCGCAAGTCCGCTTCGAGCCCCTGCTCTTGATCCGATCATTTCAACGATCGCTGAGTTGGTGTCGTGGCAACGTCCCCAGGAGCAGAGGGCGACTCAATTGCGGTCGGTGCGTGCCGCGGTCCTCGGACGGACGATTCGGCCACAGGACGACTGAAACTGAAACTGGCGATTCAGGGCGTGTCATCTCTCTTCGAAGCGTGTTGCGCCCGCTGGATTCGTGAGCTCAACCCGGGATTCCGAGGGGGCGGCACTGGCCGGTCACCCCCGAGCGATCACCACGGGATGCACCCAACATATTTTGGTTGCGACCCTAAATCCTCTTTGAGACGTTGTGACTTCATCCTTTATAAAGTCAAAGAGGTCGGTTCTGTTTTGGTACCTCCCGTTGAGGGATTCCCGGCGAAGCACCGGTGGGGTTTTTCAATACGTCGTGACAACCCATGGGTGGTGCTCAAATCCCGGTCTCGACGGCGTGTTCGCCAGCGATACGACGACGACGTAGGAGAAGAAGGAGAAGAAAAGCACCAGGGCGGTCTCCCGCGAGACGGCCTATCGGCGCGGCGAGACACCACATGGCCATTTTAATGCCGTTTATGGCCTTTTATGGCCTTTTTATCTCGCCTTCCATCTTCTCATTGTCCCGCGAGAGCGGCTTTGACGCTGAGACGTGGCTGCAAGTCCGACCCGGGTGGGAGCTTTCACTCCATGCGATGCGGGAACGGTGTTTTCGATCATGAAAGCGTGCTTTTCAACGGAAACCTGTGATCGGGATCGGCTATCATATTTGGCTCCCGCAACGTGACCCGAGACACCTCGGTTCGATCCGTTCAGACTCGTTCACCGACCCCGATCACCTCTCATTCCCTCTGGGACCCACCGCTCGCCTCCGGCCTGCGGACATGGGATCATCGACGCCATGACCGAAGCCGCCGCCAACCTGCCGATCGATCGCACCGAAGACGGCATCGTCGTCCTACGACTGATCCCGAATCCCGCGAAGCCGCGGGGTGGCGTGGTGGTGCTCGACGACTGGCTTCTCGGGGCCATCGATGAGGGGATGACCCGCATCGCAGAAGGCGACCCGCCCACCGGATTCGTCCTCGCCAGCGACAGCGAGCGAGTCTTTGTCGCCGGTGCCGATCTCGCAGAGATCGATGCGCTCGACGACGACGCCCTGATGCGTTACCTCGAGAAAGGCGCCGCCGCCTATCAGCGAATCGCCGGACTCTCGTGCCCGACCGTCGCCGCCATCAACGGGGCCGCGCTCGGAGGTGGTCTCGAAATCGCCATGCACTGCGACGCCCTGGTGGCCTCGGTGGTTCCCGCCGAGGCAAAGCCCTGGCGGATCGGACTTCCGGAGGCGGGGCTCGGTCTTTGTCCCGGCTGGGGTGGCACGCAGATGCTGCCGGCCCGCATCGATCCAGATCTCGCCATTCGCGCCACCGCCACCGGCCAGACTTTCAAGGCGACGGAGATCCCCGACGGTCTCGTCGACCAGATGGTGCCAGCCCGCGATCTGATGTCGGCCGCCTTCGGCTGGATCCGGGATCACCGCGGTGCCGAAGAGGACCGGCTCGCACACGCGTCGCCTCGGGCCATCAACGAGACGAATCGAACCGCGATTGCTGCCGGACTCGAATCCGCCGCCCCGGCCCTCGACGAATCCGACGCCGCATCTGCGGTCTTGGAGGCCGTGGCCATCGGACTCGCTGATGGATGGAACGCCGCCATCGATGCGGAACGACGACTGTTGACCGGACTTCGACACACCGACGCCGCACGATCGCGGCTAGAGGCCTTCCTCGCGAAGGCGTGACCGATCTTTGTTGGAGCCGTTGGAACACCAACTGCTCTTCGACCAATTCCAAGCTTCGCGGATCCAAACCGGACCGCACCAAGCACCTCGTTCCCCTGGAGTGATGACACGATGGCCGCCCCCGACCTTGCCAAGGATCTCAAAAACGTCTCCGATAAGGATCGCAAGCAGATCCAGCAGGCTCAGGAGATGCTCGGCGCCGACCCAGAGACGATGGGGTTCGTCAAGAACATCTTCTGGGGGAACTTCCGTGAAGAGGTGATCTTCCCTTACCCACAGGTGTCCGCAGAGGAAACCGCGAAGTGTGACAAACTGCTGGCGAGGCTCGATGACTATCTGGTGAACGAACATCCCGCTTTCGAGATCGATCGCGACGAAGAAATTCCAGAATCGGCTATCAAACGTCTCTTCGATATTGGCGTGCTCGGGATGACCATCACCGAAGAGCATGGCGGCCTCGGCCTCGGCATCACGAGTTACAACCGAGTGCTCGAGCGCATCGGCCGCAGTTGTGGGTCAACTGCGGTCCTCGTGTCCGCTCACCAGTCGATCGGCTGCAAGGCATTGATGCTCTTCGGCAACGAAGAACAGAAGGCCCGATTCCTTCCCCGCATGGCGACCGACACGCTCAGCGCTTTCTGCCTCTCCGAGCCCAACGTCGGCTGCGATGCCGGTGGTCAGGAGACCCGCTGCGTTCTGAGCGAGGACGGGACGCACTACATCCTCAACGGCGAGAAGAAGTGGGCCACATCGGGCGCACTCTCCGGTCTCTTCACCGTGATGGCGAAGCATCAGATCACCGATCCCAAGACCGGCGAGGTGAAGGACAAGGTCAGCGCTCTCATCTGCATGCCCGACATGGAAGGCGTGGATATTTACAGTCGGAACCGCTCAAAGTGCGGCATCCGCGGGACCTGGCAAGCCCGAATTCGATTGAAGGACGTCAAGGTTCCGGTCGAGAACCTGCTCCACAAGGAAGGCCGCGGCTTAAACGTTGCCCTCACCTGTCTGAATTACGGGCGTTGCACACTCTCTGCTGGCATGGTCGGCGCCGCTCGGTTCGGGCTCGAACAGGCCGCCAAGTGGGCGAAGTACCGATACCAGTTCGACCGTTCGCTCTCGGAATTCGAGCTCGTACAGGATCAGCTCGCCGACATGGCGGCCTGGGTCTACGCGATGGACTCGATGCTCTACATGACCACCGGGTTCCTCGACCGGCACGATGACGACATCATGCTTGAGACCGCGATGTGCAAGGTCTTCTGCTCAGAGTGGGGATATCGAACCGTCGACAACTGCGTCCAGATCATGGGCGGCGAGTCGTACATGACCGAGAACCGCGTCGAACGGATGTGGCGTGATAGCCGAATCAACACCATCGTCGAAGGTGCCAACGACGTCATGCACTCATTCGTATTCGCCTATGGATCGAAGCAACTCGGAGAGTGGATGCTCTCGGTCAAGAAAAATCCGACCCGGAACATCGGCGCGGGACTGAAGATCGCCACCCAGCTCTTCCTCGGCGTTCGCCCCGCCGCACCGCGGGCGGCGATGGCCCATGATCGGATCATCCATCTCGTCGAAGAAAACATGCTCCGGATCCGCGAATTCAGCCATCAGGTGAAGATGATGTTCAAGGAGCACGAGGAAGTGCTCATCACCAACCAGCTCGTCCAACGACGGCTCTCACTCGGCGCCATGTGGATCCACGCGATGCTCTGCTCGCTCTCGAAACTCGATTCGAACCTCCGCAATGGACTCGATGGTGCCGCGCTCGACCACGAACTGGCGATCGTTGAACACCTCTGTGCTCACGCCAACGAAGCGTTCGGTGACGAGATGCGAAAGCTCCGAGCCAACCACGATCACTCGACCCGGAAGGCCGGAAAGAGCGTTATGACTTGGATCGACCAATTCCCCAACAGCGACTATGCCATGCCGGAGACCAGCCCGGTCGCCGAGGCTCGCGGCCGCGATGGCCATGGATTCCAACCAAATCAGGATCAGATCCATCAATTCGGAAGAGGCTCCACCTACTCCGGTGAGAGAGTCTGACCACCTTCGCCGGCATCACGTCTTGAACCGGCGATGCTCCAGTTCCTTCCTGCCCTTCACTTTCTTCGGGAGAGGATGACACGATGAAACTCCTTCAGAACATGACCGTCATGGGCCACGAACGAGTGGCGTTCCATCAGGATCCTGAGAGCGGCCTCCGCGCCGTGATCGCGATCCATAACACGACCCTCGGCAACGCCCTTGGTGGCACCAGGCGCTGGTGCTACGCGAGCGAAGCCGACGCGATCATGGACGTGCTCCGCCTCTCCGAAGGCATGACCTACAAGGCGGCGGCGGCAGATCTTGCCATGGGCGGCGCGAAGAGCGTGATCCTTCTGGATACGCCCGGCCAGGAACCGACCGAGGCCCAGGCCCGTGCCATGGGACGTTTCGTCGAGACCATGTCCGGCGCGTACATCGCCGCCGAAGACATCGGCGTCAGCCCGCAGTTCTGTGCGTGGATGCGGGACGAAACCGCCCACGTGATGGGCGATCAAGACAACGGCGGCGACCCTTCACCGTTTACCAGCCTCGGCTGTTTCAATGCGATGAAAGCCTGTCTCTCCTTCGCTGGTCGACCCATCGACTTCCATGGAGTGACGGTGGGTATCCAAGGCCTTGGTGCCACCGGATACAAAGTCGCCAAGCTGGTTCGTGAAGCAGGCGGAGAGGTGGTCGCGACGGAGGTGAATCCGCACGCGATTCGCATGGCTCAGGATGAACTCGGCGTTCGAGTGCTGAGCGACGACGAAGATCTCTTCACCCATCCCGGGATTGACATTCTCGCGCCCTGCGCCCTCGGCGCGGTGCTTGATGCCACGAACATCCCGACCCTCTCCGCACCCATCATCTGCGGCACCGCCAACAATATCCTTGCCAATCCTGAATCCGACGCGCAACTTCTGAAGGGCCGTGGCATCGTCTACGCGCCCGACTTCGTCGCCAACGCCGGAGGCGTGATCCGACTCGCCGGTCTCTACCTCGGACTCACCGAAGCGGAAATCGATGAGAAGGTCGCACAAATCGAAGAAACGACGCTGGAGATTCTCGAGCGGACGGCGAGCCACGCGAGCGCGTACGACGCCGCCGTCGCGTACGCCCGCCATCGCATCGATGCTGGAAAG
>CALFOM010000215.1 GCA_937919685.1 uncultured Phycisphaera sp. | reverse complement strand
AAGGTGTCCCGAGCGACCACTCCCGGTCCGATGGGCATCCTCGGCTTCGCGCGGTCGGCAGTGCTTGCCGTCACGCTGTCTGCGATTCCCGCTGCCGCTCAGGATGTGGTTCCTCCAGCGGCGGTTCCGCCGGCTGCGGTTCAGGACGAAGCAGAGATCATCATCGCGATCGACGCGGCGACCAACACGCTAGTGATTCTTGGTTCACCTCGGGACCTCGATCAAGTTCAGGGGCTTGCCGAGGAGGTCAAGAATTCGCTTCCCGATGAAGGAAGCATCATCAGGACCATTCCGCTTCCCGCAAACGTGGATGTCCGTAATGTCGGAAACGTCGTGTCGGCGACCCTTCGCCAATTGGTGCCCGCAGGCGGGAAGCCCGGGGATCTCGGCAGGCGAACCGCAGTCGTTCCGGACATCACTTCAAACTCCCTGGTGATCGCCTGTCGTGACGCCGATTTTCCGCTCATCGCGGAGCTTATCGCGTCCGTGGCGCGGCCCGCCGAAGCGGCGAGGGTGGTGGTTCGGGTCTACAGGCTGACCAGCATGAGCGCGGATCGGGCGGCGAGCGGTCTCAACTCGTTGTTGCTCGGACCGGGGAAAGGCCGATTCAACGAGCTCGCGGTCACCCTCGACGCGGACGGTCGATCGGTGCAGGCACAGTTCGATCCGACGCTGGTCACGGCTGTGGCGGATTCGGAAGCGAATGCGCTCGTGGTCATGGCGCCAGAGGCAGCGATTCCATTTGTCGACCGGTATATCGAGCTCGCAACCCAGTCTCCTAAGGGTGATCGGACGACTCTTCGACTCTTCGAGCTTCGATACGCGCGTGCCGCCGAACTCCAGAATACGTTCCGTCAGATTTTTCAGACCAGATTCCGAAACATTCGCCGGAGCGGTTCCGCCAAGGCCGCGGAACCCGACTTCGCGGTCGACGAACGAAGCAACCAGCTGATCGTCACGGCAAGTACCGAGGAACTGGCCGAGGTCGAAGGCCTGCTCAAGCAGCTCGACGTCGAGGATGGAAGCGAACGGAACTCACTCACCGTCATCGAACTGGTCTCCGCGCAGCCGAGCGCCGCGGCGAAAATTCTCGATCAGGCGGTGATCGGAAACGACGAACGGCTCCGATCGACCACGCTGATCCTCCCTGACGACGCATCCGGGATCCTCCTAGTGAGGGCCGATGGCCCGACTCTCTCCGAGATGAACGATGTTCTGGGAAGAATCGACCGCGAGGCCACGAGCCGATTCCCGGTGCGAACGCTCCAACTTCAGCGAGCCGATGCGGGCGAGGTCGCCGAGGCAATCCAGCAATTCTACGACGACCGAGCACAGCTCTTCTCGTCGGGGCGAGGACGCAGAGCCCAGTCCTCGACGGTCGCGATCACCGGTCGGACCGGAGGCGCTACGCTTCTAGTGGCTTGTGATGAACCGACTTTCGAGGAAGTCAGCAAGCTTGCCGCGACTTTTGACGAAACGGATGCGACCGCGGGTTACGAATACCGAATCTACGAGTTGCAGCATGCTCGTGCCGCGGATGCGTCGCAGACCGTGGAGTCGCTCGTGCAGTCGCTGACCATGAGCGACAGCAATGTGATCCAATCCTGGATGTCACGTCGGGGCGATCAGTCCCGAAACAGCCTCGGGACGATCGCGATTCAGGTCGATGAACGACTGAACGCGTTGATCGTGAGCGGTCGTGGGGATCGATTCGAATTGGTAGAAGACTTGATCAGTTCGCTCGACGTTCCCACTCCCGATGATGAGAAGCGGGTCGTCCGCTACTACCAGCTGGCGGGCGCTGATGTGGAGCTCATGGAAAGCGTGCTTCAGGATGCGCTCGGTTTAGAAGGCACGCAGAACCGACGCTGGTGGATGGGAGAGCCCGATGAATCGGAAACGAAGATTTTCGCCGACCGTCGATCCGGCACCCTTTTCGTGGTCGGCAGCGAGAGCCAGCAAGAGGGCGTGCAGTCGATCATTACCGAGCTCGACCAAATGATGGCGGGTGGCGAATCGAAGGTCGAGGTCGTTCGGACGGAATTCGCGAATTCCAAAGACGTTGCGGATGCAGTTGATCGTTTCCTTCGGAGTCGGACGAAGGCGACCGGACGGACCGCGACCGTGGTCGTGACCGACATCCCGAATTCCGGTGCCATGCTGGTCGCCGGGACGGCGGACGAAGTGAAGATGGTGAAGGACCTCGTCGGACGGATCGATGCGCCGGATCTCTCCGGTGTTCGCGCGATCGAGATCGTGCCGCTCCAGCGCGGGGATGCGGTTGAAATGGCGGTGCTGGTCGGCGCCCAGTTCGAGCGTCGAGGCGGCGAGGGCGTGGTCATCACGCCGGACTCGCGGACGAACTCCATCCTGGTCAACGCGCCGAGTCAGATCTTCCCTCAGATCGCGGCCCTGATCAGTCGGCTGGACGCTCCCGACGACACCACGGAAAGCGTGATCCGGACCTACACCCTCGACGTCGCCGACGCTTCCGAGGCGGCCCGCATCCTCCAGGAGACGTTGCGGCTTGACGAGGATGGTCGGACCACGGGTATCTCGATCGAGATGGAAGGTGCGGAACCCGGCTCGGCACCCATCGAAGTTCAGGCGACGATTGTCGCTGATCGCAGATCGAATTCGATCGTGGTCACCGCCACCAAAGCCAGTCTTCCGGTCATCGAGTCGATCCTCGCGAAGCTCGAAGAGGCACCCGCTCGAAGCCCGATCGAATATCGCATCATCACGCTCGACCACGCACCGGCGGTGGACGTGTCATACACGCTCGACCGTCTGCTGCTGGCTCGAGGGTTTGAATGGCAGGATGTGGCGGTCGACTACAACCGTTTTGAGAATCAGCTCATCGTCGGCGCCACGCCGGATCAATTCGAGGTCATTGAGTCGATTCTCTCAGAGCTTGACACCCCCGGAACCCGGACCAGGCGCACGGACTTCGTCGCCTTGCAGTTTGCCGACGCCACCAAGCTCAAGGAGGCGCTCGCGAACTTCTACGGCCCTTACGCGATGGAAGCCGACACGCCGGGCAAGCAGAATGTCCGGATCATCGCTGACGAAGCGACGAATAGTCTGGTCGTGACTGCGGCCGAACCGGAGTGGAAGGGGATTCTCGCGCTTGTCGATCAGTTGGACAGCGAAGAGTACGACGCCTCCCTGCAGCTCGCGGTGCTTCCCCTGGTCTACGCCGACGCGCGAAGCGTCTCACGTGCTATCAACGACGCCTTCCGTCCGCAAGTCGAAGCTGCTCGTCGCAATCAGAACGAAAATCGAAGCGACAATCGCCAGTCCGAAGGTGATCGATCCGGCCGAGATCGGAACGAGGCGGTACCGCCAGTGCTGATGCAGAGCGAGGAGTGGGTGAGCGCGAGTGCGGAGGTTCAGACGAACTCGCTGGTGGTCTCGGCGAATCGTCAGAATCTCGCGAAGATCCAGCACATCGTGGAGCAAATCGACGTCGCCGATTTCATCCGCCTTCCGGCCCCACGGCTCATTCCGGTGGGCACTGGTGACCCGGAGTCGCTCGCCGAGGCGCTTCGGACCATCTATCTCCCTGATGGTGAGAACCGCGGGGGCACGCTTCGCATTGTGGGCGATCGTCCGGCCAATGCGGTGATCGTCAGAGCGGACGACGAGGAATTCGCACAGATTCTTGCCTTGGCGACTGCGTTGCAGCAAGAGGCTGATTCGAAGGGGCTTTCGGTCCGCGTGCTCCGGCTCAAATCGGCGCCGGCGGCTCGGATTGCGGAGTCGGTCCGCGAAGCATTTGCGGAGAAGGCGAAGCAGGCTCAGGTTCCCTTCTCGATTCAGGTCGATGCCGTCGGAAACGCATTGGTGGTCGCTTCGACCGAGCCGTTCTTTAAGGAGGTCGCGGAGACGGTCCTGGAAATGGATCGAATGGCACCGGCGGCGGGGCAAGGCATTTTTCTGATCGACCTGCAGAACATCCCCGCGTCGGTGGCCGAGCGAGCCGTGAAGCAGATCGGTCTGGACCAGCCGCAGCCGGCAGATTCGACGTCGCGTCTGGTGGTGGAACCGATCAAGATCTCCACACTCAGTGGTCGCAACGCGATCCTGGTGGTTGCCAACCCCGCGGACAAGGAGACGATTCTCGGAATTCTCAAGGCGATCGATGCGGAACCCGATGCCGAATTCGGCACATCGGAACTCCGCGTCGTGGCCTTGCAACAGGCGAGTGCGGTCGCGGTCATGAGGTTGATCGATCAGGTGCTCGATCCGGCGGGCGGACCGAACGAAAATGCGATCGCGGCGGCGGTCAAGGAACAGATTCGACGCCTGAACATTGTGGGGCATCGCGGGCAACCCATCTCGCTCGATCTCACCAAGCCCATCCGGGTCACCGCCGATGAGGCTGGCAACTCGATCTTGATCAGTTCGACGCCAGACAACGTCAAGGCACTGCTTGAGGTTGTCTCGATCTTCGATCGGCTTCCGAGTACCGAGGCGCTGACGGTTCAGATTTTCCCCCTCGAGAACATGGCGGCGGACCGCTTCGTTTCGATTGTCGAGGACCTCTTCGAGCAGGGCCGAGAGCTCGCGATGCTGCCCGGACTGGAGATCGCTGCGATGCCGGAGGGTGCGTTGGGCGCCTCGCTGACGGAGCGGATCGCACTGACCGTGGATGAGCGAACCAACACCGTGATCGCTGCCGGCAAGGAATCGGCAGTGGCCTTCGTCGAAGTGATGAAGGCGAAACTCGATTCGGAGATCGGCACTGGATGGGTCGAGCCGAAGCTGATTCGGTTGAAGTATGCGGATTCCGCGGACTTAGCGGAGTTCATCGAGGCAGCGGTCATCGATGGGCAGTCGGATCTTCCCGGCGCCACCCCGATGCAGAACCAGGTCGCTCGCCTGCGGGCCATGCGAGAAGGCGGCACGCGAGCGGTCGAAAGCGACGTCTTTGTTCCGCTCTCGAGATTGATGGTCAAAGCCGATCCTCAGTTGAACGCCCTCGTGGTGGTCGCCAGTCCGCCGAATCTTGCCTTGGTCGAGGAGCTTGTCGCGATGCTCGACATCGAGGCCGCAGCACCGGGCGCCGCGGTACGGGTCTATGCGGTCAAGCACGGTTCAGCAGGCCGAATCGCCACCGTGATTCGCGAACTCTTCGAGCAGCAGTTCCAGGCAAATGCGATTCGCGAAGAGGACCGTATCAAGGCGATTCCGGATGCGAGGACGAATTCAATCGTGGTCTCCACCAGTGGCCGGAGTTTCGACCTCTTCGAGGATCTCCTGAAGCGACTCGATACCGAGATCCCCGTCGACTTCCGGGAGATCAGGATCATCAAGCTCGCCAATACCAGCGCCTCCCGGCTGGCGCCGATGGTGCAGAGGCTCATGGACGCCCGCCTCGAGCGGATGCGCAAGGTCCAGCCGGAGACCGCGGACCTTGAGAAGGCCGTGATCATCTCCGATGATCGATCCAACGCCCTCGTCGTGGCTGCCGGTAACGACACGTTCGAGGTGATCGAGCGGCTGGCCGCCGATCTCGATGTGGACTCGATCGGAAGCGTCGCCGACATCCGGGTGGTCCCGATCGTTCGGGGCGGCCTCGATCGAATCGCGGATGCGGTGACCCGAGTGATGGAACGTCGCTACGCGGATCTTCCGGCAGACGTCGCTCGTCGACAGAAGCCGCTGGTCATCACTGATCCGCGGACCAGTTCGCTTCTGGTTGCAGCGAGTCCGGAAGACCTTCGTTCGATCGAGGATCTTGTGGCAAGACTTGCCGAGACGCCCATGAACTCCGCGATCGAGATCGAGGTGCTCACTCTGGAGACCGGATCCGCTCGAGACATCGCGCCGCGACTCGAATCCCTCATGCGGGACCGGATGCAAAGTCTCGGCGAATCGGAGGCCCCGAGCGATCGGGTCTCTATCGAGCCGCTCGAGGGAAGCAACGCCCTGGTGATCGCGGCGAGCCGAGAGAACCAAATCGTGGTTCGGGAACTCGTCGAGCTCCTGAAGAAGGCACAGAACGACCGCATCGGTGGTCAATCGGTGGAGATCATCGCCGTCGCTCGAAACCGAGCTTCGGACCTGGTTGATTTGGTGGACGAACTCTATGTGAGCACCGAAAACCGACGACGTGGCGAAGAAGTCGTTCGGGTTACCGCGGATGATCGGCTCAACGCCATCCTTGCATCGGGTACGCCGGCGGACATTGAAGCGATCCGCGACCTTGTTTCACGGCTCGACTCGGAACGGCCGGGGGCGATCGTCGAGGTGAAGTACATCCCCCTCGCGTCAGCAAACGTCCTCGAGACGGTCTCGCTGATCGAGAGTGTGCTTGACGGGGGCGGCCGCCGCGGTCGCGCTGGCCAGATCGGGACCGTGATGCGGTATCTCCAAGAGATCGATGGCGTTGATCCGGGAACCGATCCTGAGAAAATGGACGTCGAAGTCTCGAGTGCGATTCGTGATTCGATCTCGCTCACGCCCGACGTACGTACCAACACGGTCATTGTCAGTGCTCCACGGGAGTCCATGGAACTGATCGAGCGAATGATCAATGACCTTGACTCCAGTTCCACGGGTTCCAAGCGGATCGAGGTCTTCAAGCTCCAAAACGCCGATGCGGATGCGATGGCGCAGATTCTCACCGAGCTGTTCCAACTGCGGCAGCAGGGCAGTCTCTACGTGCTCAAGCCGCGAGAAGATGTCGCCGGTGCGGTGGCCGTGGGAGCCTCGGGCGTCGACGCCGCGGCAGATCTGGGCGGTGGCGACATGTTTGGCACCGACCTGACGATGGTCCCCGACGAGCGTCAGGCCTTGTCGATCACCGTCGACAGTCGGACCAACGCGCTGATCGTCTCCGGAACGCCGAAGTATCTCGAACTCGTCGGCGAGGTGGTCATGGAGCTCGATGCGGAAGAAGCCAATGAACGGGAGACTCTGGTCTACTCGCTTCGAAACGCGAAGGCAGACGAAGTCGCCAGGGTGGTGAGCGAGTTTGTCAGCGAGGATCAGCGGAAGCTGGTGCAGACGCTCAATTCCGATCAGTTGCCGTCGGCCGCTCGGCTGCTTGAGCGTGAGGTGACGATCGTCGGCGATCTCAAGAGCAACGTTGTCTTGGTCAATGCATCGCCTCGATACATGGAGCAGGTGCAGACCATCATCAAGGAACTCGATGTCGATCCGCCGCAGGTTCTCATTCAGGTCATGCTGGCCGAGATCACCCTCGACGACGACTCCGATTTCGGCGTCACCCTCAACGAAAAGGTCGGCGTGATTCCGCTCCGAACCTCCGGCGAGGCTCGGTATAGCTCGGGTGACATCTTCAACGTCTTCAATCAGCCGGTTACTGGCTCGTTCTCGGTGGGCTTCTCGGATCTCAATCTGGTCTTGAGTGCCATGTACGCCCAGGGGCGGCTGCAACTGCTCTCCAATCCCTCGATCACCGTCGCGAACAACGAGGACGGACGCATTCAGGTGGGAAGTGAGATCCGGCTTCCGGATTCAATCGCGACTTTTGACACCGGCACGCAGAGCACTACCGTCACGGCTCAGGAAATCGGGATCATTCTAGAGGTTCGACCCACGATCAATCCAGACGGATTCGTTCGCATGGACATCCGGCCGACGATCTCCCGGTTGAGCGAGCAGACCACGGACATCAGCGAGACGTTCAGCAGTCCGATTATCATCAAGCGAACGGCGGACACCACGGTCACGGTCAAGGATGGTGAGACGGTGGTGATCGGTGGATTGATCGAGGAGAACAGCGAGCGACGGGACATGAAGATTCCGTTCCTCGGAGACATCCCGTTCATCGGAGGTCTCTTCCGGTCGGAATCGGAGGTCCGACGTCGGACGGAGTTGATCATCGTGCTCACCCCGCGAGTCATCGCGTCACCGGCCGATGGCACGCTGGCATCTTTCACCGATTCGATGATCAAGGAACTTCCGCTTCCCGCGTCGATTCGCGAGCAGGTTCGCAATGGCCGACTCAACAGAAACGACGGCCCGCTCGTGGAGGCGTTCGAACCCATCGATGATCCTAAGGCCGATCCTAAAGGCGATTCGACTTTAGACCCAAAGGCTGATCCTCAAGACGATTCGACTCTGGACCCAAAGGCCGAGCCTAAAGCCGAGCCTAAAGAGGATTCGACTCTAGGCCCTCAGGCCGATGGCGAGAAAAAACCGGCACCCTCGGTATCGGGCGTCGAGAAATGAGTCCATCGACGTGAATTCCCGATTGAAAAAATTCCCTGCCCCCGTTCGGACGGCGGCCGCCTTGCTCTTGGTTGGTTCGACCGCGGGATGCGTGACGGACGGCGTACGATCGAGCACGGGACGGGCGCTTCCCCCTGAACCTCGAAATGTGGCGCCGGCCTCGGAGTCGTCTTCGATCAACGCGATTTCGGTGCTCAAGTCGCAGCAGCCCATGGACACCACCGGCAACGGGTTTCCCAACCTGCTTGGCGTCGGGGTGTATCTGTTCGCTCGCCCGTATCCCATCCCTCGGTTCGCCGATGGAACGCTGGTCTTCAGTCTCTTTCCGCCTGGCGAATTCAATCAGCTGAATCCGTCGGCGAGCGAGCCGGTGGTGAGTTGGAGCTTCGGTCCGGACATGATGGCCGCGGCGAGAGTCGAGAATCTGATTGGTCCGGGCTATCAGCTGTCCCTGGATCTGGGGGCACTCGGGCTGAGCAGCTTAGAACTCAATAGCGCTGATCTGGTCGTGCAGTTTCTCCCGGGCCGCGTCGGAGACGGCATCGTCTATTCCTCCGTCCAGCGGGTGCCCTTCCGGTTGTATTGAACGGTTGATTTCAGGACGACGTGTCTTGAGGACATGTCAGGCATGTCAGGCATGTCCAACATGAAACCGACCCGGCGATTGGCCGGGTCGGTTTCATCTGTTGGAACTGGGGATCCGAGATTCGAACTTGGACTAACTGAATCAGAATCAGTCGTGCTACCGTTACACTAATCCCCAAAGATCGACGGGGCCGAGGCACCGTTGAACTCAGATTCTACACCCGGGCCGGTGGGGGTCAACCGGGTTCCTTGGTCCCGAGGGCTCCATCTGGCGTCATCTGGCGTGATGCGCCGTCATGTCGAGTCGGCTTGGAAGGGTTCTCTCGGATCGACCGCGGTTCAATTCTCGGATTCACGCCTTGGTCGAGGTGATCGTGGATGATGAATCCATGTCCGCTGAACCCTTCGCATCTCCGTCTCGCTCGCTGATATCCCGTCCGGGTGAGTTTGCGGTCCTCCGTCTCCCGGTCGGGGCCGACGTTCCAGCGCCGACCGCCGGTTCTTCCCTGTTGGACGCGGTCGTTCGGACTCCCGATGAAACGAGCGTGGTGCGGAGTTGGTCCGATCCACTGGTGAAATCCACCGAAGCCTCACGACGCGCTGGACCGTTTCGAGCGTGGTCGATTCCGGGAACGCTCGACTTCGAATTGGTTGGAGTCTTGGTCGGATTCATCGAGCCACTGCGGGACGCCGGTGTTCCAATACTCGCGATCTCGACGTTTGAGACCGATTGGATCCTGGTGGACGCGACTCGGGCCACTGCCGCAGAGTCGGCCTGGATCGCCGCCGGTGTGAGACTGCTCGACCGCGTGGATTGATCGATTTGAACTTCATTCGGAGCAGTTCCGTCGACACCGGTCATCGCCATTGATTTCCGCCCATCGTCGATTCCGAAAGGCATCCTGCTACCCTCCGCTCATGGAAGGAATCACCATCGTCGGTGGCACCGGAGCAGTGGGTCTCGAATTGCTCGAGATTCTCGCTGGACGCGGGATCTCTCCGGAGCGATTCCGGTTGCTCGCGTCGCCGAGCAGCGATGGCCGCACGGTCCCTTACGGCGACGGTTCGCTGACGGTGGCCGTCGCGGATGTTTCCACCTGTCGAACCGCCTTCACGGAATCCAGCGTCGTGTTCCTTGCGGCGGGGGCCGAGATTAGCGGCCGCCTCGCGCCGCTCGCGGTCGAATGTGGTTGCGTGGTGATCGACAATTCCAGTGCGTTTCGATCCGATCCCACCTGCCCGCTCGTCGTGGTTGGAGTGAACGAATCCACGCTGGAGAATTTTCGGTCTCCGGGCATCGTGGCGAATCCGAACTGCTCGACCATCATTACGCTCACAGCGATTGCTCCGCTGCGAAAGCTCGGTCGGATTTTGCGGATTACCGCGAGCACGTATCAGGCGATCTCCGGCGCTGGCGCCGCGGCGATGCAGGAATTGGAGGCGCAGGCCCGGGCCTGGGCCTCGGGCGATCGACTGCCGATGGAGCGGTCGGGTCGCCAGATGATTTTCAATGTCTTCAGTCATGATTCGCCGGTCGACGCGGACGGTGTCAATGAAGAGGAACGAAAACTTGAGCGAGAGTCGCGCCGAATCTTTGCCGACGACGACCTTCGAGTGTCCGCCACCTGCGTTCGCGTGCCGGTGCTGCGGGCGCATTCCGAAGCCCTGCATCTTGAATTCGATCAAGCGATCGATCCTGATGCGGCCCGAGCAGAACTCGAGACCGTGAACGGCGTGATGGTGGTGGATGGCCGCGATGGGGCGAAATTCCCCGAGCCGATCGATGCCGCCGGTCGTGACGAGATTCTCGTCGGGCGGATTCGCCGAGATGCCGGAGTGCCGGATGGCAGAGGTCTCGCGATGTTCGTCTGTGGGGATCAGTTGCGGAAGGGCGCCGCTTTGAACGCCGTTCAAATTGCGGAACACCTCCAACGACTCTGATTTGAATGAAGTCTGTTCGTCACCCAGAGCAGGGTCGGCCGAGGCCTGTTGCGTGGCTCTTGGTGTCCATCCGGATCATGGTCGAGGGTGATGGCTCTTGATCACTTCTCGCAGGTGCGTCCGGTCGACGTGGGTATAGATCTGCGTTGTTCCGATGTCGGCATGGCCCAGAAGATCCTGGACAATCCGCAAATCCGCCCCGCCCATGAGCAGATGGGTCGCGAAGCTGTGGCGGAGTTTGTGTGGGTGGACGTCGTTCAGGCCGGCGATCGCGGCGTATTTCCGGACGATCTGCCAGACCGCGACCCGTTCGAGCGGACGGCCGCTGAAGGACAGCAGCAGGTGGCGGCGATCCCGCCCGTCGTCGAAGCGGAGGAGATTCGGTCGGGTCTCCTCGAGATATTTCAGCGTCCATTTGACCGCGGGATTGCCGATCGGAACGACGCGCTGTTTCGACCCCTTCCCGGTGACGGTGAGGCTCGCCATTTGCTCGTGGAATTCATCGACCCGAAGTGCCGTCGCCTCGCTGGCTCTGAGTCCTGCGGCGTACATCAACTCGAGCATTGCTCGATCGCGCACCCAGAGTCGGCCGTGTTCCGGTTCTGGTGCCTCGACGAGTCGTCGCATCTTGATCGGGCTCATCACGCCGGGCATCCGCCTCCATTTCGTCGGCCGCTCCAGCAGTCTGGCGGGATCGCGGCGAATCTTGCCGTTGGCACACAGCCAGCGAAAAAAGACCCGCGCCGTCGCGAGGTGCCGGGTGATGGAGCTCGGCTCAAGGCCACGGTCGCGGCTCAGCCCTCGCAGATGGTCGGCGACGTCATTCGTCTCGACGGCATCGATGGAGTCGATTCCGGAGGAGACGAGTGAGCCGACGAGATCGTTGAGATCCCGACCGTACGCTTCGAGCGTGGCTGGCGCCAGGCCGGCCTCGATGCGAACATAGGTCAGGAAATCACGAACCGGTCGGTCGAAGCCGGAGCGATTCGCCGTCATGGGTGATCGTCACAAGAGGGGGAACGGGGGAGTTGGAGACGACGATGCCTTGCTCCTCCTCCATTCGAAGTCGGTGGTACATCAAACAGCCCGAGGAACCGGTCCCGAGACAGACGTCGATCATCTGTTCCAGATGGCCGAGCGAGAATCGCGAAGCGCACCGTTCGTCATTGCGATCGAGAAAGGGGCAGGATCCCGCGACGGTCTCGCGGGAGTCCCCCTGGCTTGCCGGGGGGCTCGCCGCCGGTCCCGAGCGGTGCGACCTTGGGCGATGCACTGAGGGTTCGAAATGCAATGACGGGGGATGAGAGAGCATCTTCGGCATGCGGCGGTCCTTCGCCGATCGGCTCTCCGAGCCTGTGGGTGGTGATCGATGCCGTGGTCACTCGGTTCTTTGAACTTCCGAGCCGGGAATCGAGGCGGCACGACGCGATCCATGCGGGGTGCCTTGGCTGCGTGAACTGCATCGGATGAACGCGTGGCTTCCCGCCATATTCGGGGGTCTGCAGTTGTCCGCCCAAGCAGCGTTGAATTCGGAAATGCCAGGCTCTTCATCCGAAGCACTTTGGTCCGCCGGCCAGGAACCCCTCTTAGAGAATCAAAAAGCCAGTTTCTCCACCCGCTCTTCTTAGAGTTGATACTGAGTCTCAATATCAGTAGAATCCGTGCCCTCGGCGGCATGGTTGCGGTTGAGACTCAGTATCAACAATGGAGTACATCCTTGTCTCTACATGCCTGGCTTCGTTTTCTCGTGATCCTCACCTCCGTCGCCATCGCCCGGACCAGCCTCGCCGATCAGGGGATGTGGACCTACCTCAGGACCGTCAACGTCCTGGCGCCGGGCGAAATGGAATACGAGCAATTTGTTACGGCGAAATGGGACTACGACGACGACGACGACGGCAAGTACCAATTCGACTTCCGGCACGAGTTTGAGTTCGGCATCACCGACAACTTCCAGATGGCGGTCTACCTTGCAGACTGGCGGGTGAAGCACTCAGACTCCGACGGCACCGTCACGGAGTTCCGAACCAGTGCGCTGGAGTTCAAATACAAGTTCTCGGATCCGGTGACCGACCCAATTGGTTTTGCCGGGTATGGCGAAGTCAAGATCGGAAGCGAGAAGTTCGCGCTCGAAGGCAAGGCGCTCTTCCAGAAGACCATCGATCGCTGGAACTTTGGCTACAACTTCGTGCTGGAAGCGGAGTGGGAGGACAACGGGGCCAACGGGGCTCGCTATGTGAATTCCAAGGGCAAGATCGCCAACTACCTCGGCGTCGCCTACCAAGTGGTTCCCAGTTTCTCGGTCGGTGCGGAAATTCTGGCCATCACGCCGATCCCCGACTGGGCAGGGACCGACACCACCAGGTTTTATGCCGGGCCGGCATTGTCCTATCGAGGACGCGGCTGGTACATCACGACGACTTTCGAGGTCGGCCTCAATCGCGTTCCGGGCGTCGAGCGATTCCAACTCCGGACGATCTTCGGAATCGACTTCTGATGGTCGATCTGAGTTCGCAATGCCGCTGGATCTTGCAGCGTCGGACGGTCATGGTTCTCTTGGCCGCCAATCTCTCGCTCGGATGCGTCGCGACCTCGTGGGATCGAGTCGCACCGCCAGTTGAGATGTTGGTTTTGGGGGATGCCATCGATGATTCCGAGCGGAAGGCGGCGTTGGAGCGGGGGCGAATGGTGTACCTCGTCGACTGCAGCAAGTGTCATGTCCCCGAGCCGATCCTGGCGTATTCCGTTCAGGATTGGGGTCACATCCTTCCGGAGATGATTGAAGAGACTAGTTTGACCGCGGAGCAAGAAGCGGATCTCCGTCGCTACGTCGAATCGGTACTGCAATTGGGAGCCGATGCTGCCGGCTGATGGATCGTGCAGATCCTGCGCTCCGCGCCCGCGCCAGAAGTTGGAGTTTGCTCGTTGGCGCTGATACGAGTGCGTTGAAAGAACCAGTACATGACTCTCCCGCCGTGTTCGCCTCGTTTTTGCAAGGTGGGCACGGCGGTTGCTATTCCCCTCGTTCGCACCGCTTTTTGGCAAGGAGTGCCCATGCGGATCGAACGACCTCGGGCGGTCGGAGAGGATCTCCGTCCCACCCGTCACCAATCTGGCGGCATGTCGCATGGATGCGATGCCGCGGCACCGCCGACTTCGGGCCTCAACGAGGATCACCCGTCGGCGTTGGATGCGCAGCTCCTGCGGATCTTGCGCGATCAACTGGCATCTGATGCGCCTGCCTCGGCGATCGGTGGCGAAGTACTCCGCCTTGCGAGCGTTGCGGCCGCCATGCACCGGGGGATGGCCGGCTTCGGCACGACTGGCGCATTGATTGCAACTGAACTTCAGTTCGAGGCCGGATTCTTCGGCCCCGATGACCTGGAGACGCCCCGATGAACTACGGACTTTGGATGTCGGCCGCAGGGTTGTCCACCGAGATGCATCGGCAGGACGTCATCTCGAACAACCTCGCCAACGCTCAGACGCCGGGATTCAAGGCCGACTACACCTTCACACGGGAACGTCCGGTCGCTCGGGAGGAACTGGGCACCGATACGCCGTCACAACTGTTGCTCGAGCGGCTCGGCGGCGGCGTGCTGGCCGAACCCACCTGGACCAACTTCCAGCAGGGCGGGCTGACTCGCGGTGGTGAACTTGATGTCGCGATTACTGGATCCGGATTTTTCGTGGTCCGCGATGGCGATGGCGATGGCTTCACCCGAGATGGCGGATTCACTCGAGGTGGAAACGGCGAACTTGTCGACTCGGAAGGCCGCCCGGTGCTTTCGACCAAGAACCGGCCGATCCGTCTTCCCGAGACCGGCTTGATCGCGATCGGCGGGGACGGCACCGTCACGGTTGATGGCGACGAGGCGGGGAGAATCCGGGTCGCGGCTCCCGACCCGTCTCTGCTCCGGAAAGAGGGCGGAAACATCTTCCGCTACACCGGTACGGGGAAGGTCGCCGATGCGTCCGCAGACGTTCAAGTGAAACAGGGTTGGATCGAGAATTCCGGCGTCGACCCCATCAAGAGCATGACCGACCTTGTCGCCTCGAGCCGCGCCGTCCAGGCCTCGGCCCGATTCATCGACCTCCACGATCGCATGATGGAACTCGCCATCAACCGCCTTGGCACGGTCGGCTGACCCCGATTCCCGCTCCGGCACTTCGCCACTTTCAGGAACCACTCCCATGAGTACGCTCGCCCTCAACACCTCCGCCAGCGGCATGTCCGCGCTGAACACCCAGTTGGACGTGATCGCGAACAACCTTGCGAATGCGAACACCACGGCGTTCAAGTCGAGTCGGACCAACTTCCAGGACCTCTACTACATCGAGAAAAAGCAGCCAGGGGTCGAGAGCCAGATCGCTGATGCGACAAGTCCGATCGGTCTCTTTGTCGGACTCGGTGTGGAAGTCGCCGGTACCCAACTCGACTTCGAGCAGGGGCCAGCAATCGCCACGAACCGACCGCTCGACGTGATGATCCAGGGCGACGGTTTTCTTCAGGTCGACGTCGGCGAATTGAGCGACGGCATCGCCTACACCCGGGATGGCTCTCTCGCCCTCGACCGGGATGGGAATCTGGTGCTCGCGAACAACACCGGTTATCGCATCGAACCCAGCATTGTGATTCCCACCGAGGCGACTGCAGTCACCATCGGGAACGATGGCAGCGTCTACTACAAAGATCCCAACGCGGTCGACATGGTTCTGGCGGGAACGCTGGAACTGGCTCTCTTCCAGAACAACGCAGGGCTCGAGACGATCGGTCAAAACCTGTATCTGGAGACCTATGCCTCGGGAGGTCCGGATACCTCCGACCCAGGAACCGACGGAACGGGCACGATTCAGGCTGGATACCTCGAGGGTTCCAACGTCAATCCGGTCACGGAACTCGTCGACCTGATCCGGACGCAGCGGACCTTTGAAATGAACAGCCAAGCCCTTCAGGCTGCGGATGAAACGCTCCGCACCGTGGTGAACATCGCCAACTGATCCTCGTCGAACCCTCTCGTGTCGGAGACCGAGCCATGATTCCGTCGCTTCGCAACATCCTCCTTCCCACGATCCTCGTGGTTGCGGTTCTGATCCCGGATGTCCTGAGTGCGGACGTCATCCGGCTTCGGCACTCCGTGCGTCGATCCGCAGCCGACCAGCCGATTCGACTCGGCGACATCGCGATTCTCGAGGGACCTCAGGCCGAGGCGCTGTCCAGAACCGTGATCCGCCCGGCCAATGCTCGCGACGCGACCGATCTGATCCGCATTCGGGTTGCGGAAGTCCGCGAGTCGCTCCACGACGCCGAGGTCTATTGGGGAACGTTGGATCTCGAGGGGGGCATGACACTGGTTCGACCGCCGGCCCCGAGCCGTCGAGCCTCTGGCCCTGAATCCAAAGTCCTTCCCGTCGCAGTCGTGGCTTCAGCAGGCCTCGATATGGCGTGTGCGGACGGAGCGGCGGAGGGTGTGCCATTCGTCGCCGCATCGGATCTACTCGAGGCGGGCGGCAGCGTTACTCGTCAGATCGCGAAATCGATGATCGCCGCATGGGGCCCTGAAGCCTTCGATCTTCAGCTTGCCATCGACACGACGTCCGCCGAGGCGATCATCGCAGGTGCGAGCGCCTTCAGTGTCGAACTGCTCGGAAATCCACGGGGCGACCGGTGCAACGCACGGATTACCCAGCAACGCGAGGACGGTCGGATTTCCCGCGCGACTCTGGTCAGAGTGGATGTCCGCATCGTCCGACAGGTGCCGATCGCATCGCGGGATCTGCGGACAGGTCGAAAGCTCTCCGGCTCGGACTTTGAGATGGCGAATTGTGCCGTTCGTCCGTCGGAAGTCGTGCTCGACATCGTCGCACTCGAGGATCGTCAACTCGAAGGTTCACTTGCGGCCGGAGCGCCGATGACCGCGGGGCTTTTGAAGGCCGAGTTTGTCGTAGAGCGGCATGGTGAGGTACTTATTCTGGCTTCCGGCACCGGGATCCGAGTAGAAGTGCCGGGCGTCGCGATGGAGAAGGGGCGGATCGGCGACACGATCGAGTGCCGTCTCCGCACTGTCGGCGAACGCGACCGCAACGCGAGGTTCTCCGCGGTGGTCATCGGGCCCGGTCGTGTCCGGCTCCCCGATCGATGAATGATCAAACAGTGATTCAACGGCGACCAATCGCTTCGTTTTCGGAGTCCAAAGTCATGCAGAACATTCCATCCCCCAGTCAGTTCAGCTCACGCCGCCCTCGCCTCCGATCAGGCATCGGCCTCGCGATGGTGCTGATTTCGTCGTCGTTCGCCGCCGCGGCAAACGAGGCTGCGCCAGTGGTCCTCCCCGGCGAGCGTCCGGCCGGTGCGAATGCGGTATCGGCTTCGGATTGGTTCCTCTATGGGCCGATCCAGGCCGGCGATCCGCGATTCGGCGTCGCCTCTCAGATGCCAGAGGCGAGAGAATGGCAGGAACAGGACCTGGTGCAGATCATCGTGATCGAAAAGAGTCGCTCAAAGATTGATCAGAAGCGTGAGCTCGAGACGGATGCCGGCGTCAGCGCTGAAGTGGCCGAATTCGCCAACTTTGACTTCGGCGCATTCAGCTTCAGTCCGGGGACGTCGTCTTTGCCGGGCGTAGAAATCGGCGCTGAGAAAGAATTCGATGGCAAAGGCAAGTATCAGCGTCAAGATGAAATGACCGATCGGATCACCGCTCGAATTGTCGAGGTCAAGCCGAATGGCAACCTGGTGCTGGAGGCCCGAGTCGTTCGCAACTGGAGCGGGGATACCACGGTGATCCGGCTGACGGGAATCACTCGGCCCGACTGGATCACCGCGAGCGGCACCATCGCTTCGAACCAACTCTACGACCTGGCGGTCGACAAGACGCACTCCGGTGCGGTAGAGCGATCGACGCAGCGGGGGTTCATCGCAGAAGTGCTCGACTTCTTGTTCGCGTTCTGACGGCATTCATCGCGCCGTTCGGCGTTGCTTGCGATACGCTTGGCGGATGGAAGAGAAGCTGCATTCTGAAAGCGTGGCGTGGAATTCTGGTGAGGTCGCCAGTTTCTATTCCGGTGAAACCGCGGGTTGGCGAGAAGTACTCGGGCCCGGAATGCACTATCACTTTGGCACCATTGATCCGGCCAAATCAATCGATGATGCAGAAGCACACTTCTCATTCGCAATTCGGCAGCTTTACCCTTGGATTCCGATTCGATCAAAAGTGATCGACGTGGGTTGTGGCTGGGGAGGACCGGCTCGGATGCTGGTCGACGAGCGGAAGTGCTCGGTGCACGGAATCACGATCTCTGAGGTGCAAGCGCAAGAGTTTTCAGCCCGAGTTCCGGAAGCCCGAGTGTCAGTGGCGGACGCACAGAAGCTCGCTCTTGATCCGAACCGTGACGCCGCCGATGTGGCGATCATGTTGGAATCACTCACCCACATGCCCCGGCCGGATCTCGTCTTGCGAGGCTTGCGGCCGCACGTCGGTCGTTTGCTGATTCGAGATCATGTGGCGCGCGGCGAGGTCGGATTCACGAACCCCGACTGGAACATGCGATTCCCTTCCCGCGTGGAGATTCGGGAGCAGATCAAGGAAGGCGGTTTTCGCCTGAAACACGAAGAAGCTTTGGAGATTGCGTGGGAAACGTCAGCGGGCTACTGGCTGGAAAACATTCGTCGCGCGTTCCCGGTCTTCACGCC
>CALFOM010000214.1 GCA_937919685.1 uncultured Phycisphaera sp. | reverse complement strand
GTGATCATTTGATCATGTGATCATGTGATCCAATTCGTGAGATCGGTCCCGAACTGCGCTGCAGGTCAGGGCTCGGTTCTCAGACCTCTGCTTCGGCTTCTTCGGTTTCGAGGTGGAGAATGCGATTGCAGTTGGGGCACTGCTGGAGGTCGGTTCCGCTCGAGTGAAGGTTCACTACGAGGTGATAGGGAAGCGTGACATGGCAGGCTCCGCAGGTGTAGTCTCGATCCTTCTTGCTGAGTTCGATCACCGAAGCGAGGGCTTCGCCGTCGTTGATTTCCGCAACTTCCTCGAACACACTCAGGATCTTCTCGGGAACTCGTCCCGCGGCCATTGCACGTTCCCGCTCGAGTTCTTCGACTCGTTCGGCGACCGCAGCGGCGCATTCCGCGTGCTCGGCTCGGGCCGCGTCGCACATTCGGGATTGGTTCGCGACCGATTCCGCCATGGAAGTGGTCTCGACCTGCGTGGTCTCGATTTTTTCCATCTCACCCAACTCGGTGGTCTCGATTTCGTCACGGAGCGCTTCGAGAGACTTCATCTCAGTGAGGATCGCGCGGTATTGCTTGTCGTTGGTGGAGGCGTTCAACTCGCTCCGAAGCTTCTCGATCCGGATCTTGTAGTCCGTGGATTCTCCTTCGAGGTTGGCCAGTTGGGCCTGGAGCTGTCGAAATCGGGTCGCGATTTCGACGTGCTCCGCGGTCAGTTTCTCGAACTTCCGCTTCCGGAGGGCAACGAGGTCGCTTGCGTTCTCGACCCGCGTCCGCAGGCCTCGCAATTGACTATCCACTCGATACAAGGACATGAGGTCTTCGGTGAGGGTCATCTCGACGATGGTAGCAGCCATCGCGCCAACATTCCCGGTGAATTCGGTTGGTGGCGACCAATCGGCCCGCTTCGTAGGGAATCAGCCGCCTGTTCCGAGTCGAAGTATCAGCCAGGCGACCGGTCCGGCGACCAATGGAGAGTCGAGGACATCCAGAATCCCACCCATCCCCGGAACGATAGATCCGCTGTCCTTGGCACCCGCGGCTCGCTTCAAAAGGCTCTCGAGGAGGTCGCCGAGTCCGCCGACGAATGCGAGCGAGACTCCCCCGACCACACCCGCGGTCATCGAAAGCGACATATTTTCCGGTTGTCCGGCGGTCAACGCCGCAAGACCGGCGCCAGCCAGGCCACCGAAGAGCAAGGCGCCGATTCCGCCTTCGATCGTCTTTTTGGGACTGAGCCACGGGATGAGTTTGTGCCGTCCGACGGCCATTCCCGTGAAATACGCGCCGATATCCCCGGACTTCACAACCAGCACGAGGCCGGCGACCAACCACGCCCCATGGTCCCGAAATGCCGAGAGCCAGAAGACCGGGAGCAGGCCGGTCCAGATCGCGATCCCTGCGATCGTGGCGGCGCCCATGAAAGCACCTTCGATCCTTCGGGTGGCTGCCAGACCGATCGAGGCGATCGCGAAGCCCGCGGCGGGACCGAGCATCGCCAGTCCGGCAGCGAGCGTCGGATCGGAAACGAGCAGAGATGTCACGCCGGCGAGGAACATCGTCAAGGCGACGATCACCGTCAGTCCGGTGGGAGTGCGGATGCCGCAATCTCGGCCGAGGCGAGCGGCCTCCGCGGCGGCCAGCGGGATGAGGATCGCGAAGAGGGCCGCGAAGACCACGCCGCCACCATCTCGAATCGTGCATTGATCATCGAGCCAGACCAGGCCCAGGAATGATCCGATGAGAATCGATCCGGTGATCAGTCGTTGTCGAAGCATGAGCGGCTCCTGAAGATCGGCCACGGCGTTCTCGCAGCGTCGGGCGGGTCAGTATCGAGGGATGTTCCGATCGATCTCTGTCGACCAGCGATCGATGCCTCCAGCGAGCGAGACCGCGAGATCGAAGCCCGACTCCCGGAGAAACGCGACGACCTGAAGACTCCGGACGCCGTGGTGGCAATGCACCACGACGACCGCATCCGCGTGAGCCTCGAGTTCGGGCATTCTCGATTTGGTCTCACCCATGGGAATGTGCATTGTCCCGACGATCATCGCGATGGCGACCTCAGAGACTTCGCGACAATCGATGACGACTGGAGGGGACTCGGACTGCATCGCTTCTTGCAGAGACTTCGGCGCGATCTCCCAGGGATGATCCGCGCTCACTGGTCGACTCCATTTGTGTGCGTGGCATCGGCGGATCGCTCGAAGGGGTGAGACGGGTCCGTGATATTGCTTTTCGAGACGTCCGCCGCGGTGTTCTCGGGAGTTGGCTCGGTCGGCTCCGGTGCCGGTGCGTCCCCCGCGTCCGAACCGGCATCCGCAGCATCGAGCGGAAGCAAGTGCCACCCATCATCGGGACTGGTCAAAATCGACCATGGCGGCGCGATGCACATCCGAACTGGAGAGATGACGAGATCGCCGAGGGCGATGAACGGGGCGATCATCGCCGACTTGAGGACAAAACGAGCATCGACCTCGACACTGGTCGCCGTCTCGATGGTGGGGAAAGCCCCATCCTCCCCGGTCCGTCCGACCCGTTCGTCGCCGCCGATCGGATCGCCGGCATAGGTCGGATTGTGCTGGACTTCGGCAATCGGAATTCGAATCGTCGAACGAGTCCATGCCGACCGATCGAAGCCGTCGTCGAGCGATGTGGTCCAGGACGGGCTCGCCGTTTCCTCGGACGATGGGCCCGAGAGGGCCGAGAGCGAAGGTCCGCCCAACAGTCCGTCGGTGACTGGAACGCAACCCGCCGACAACGCAGGAAGCGTGATTGCCAGGGTCATCAGCTTGAAAGGGAGGCGTGTGAAGGTTGGTTTCATAATTCTGGCTCCGTATCGAGGTCGTCGTCGAGCATCGATTCATCGAGATCGGATTGTCGCAGGGCTGCTCGAATCGTGTCGAGTTCGAATCCGCGTCGACTCATCCGGGCGGCGATCTTTCGAAGATCGGCCGCATCCGATCCTCCGATCGACCGCCGAATGCGGGCGAGGGACTCGTTGGCGGCATCCTGCTCCGGGGACGGGGAACTCTCGACCGACTCTGACGCGATGAGGGCGGAGGTGATGAGGGCGTTGGACACGCCGGCTTGGGACAATCGCCGGCGGCAATCGGCATCGCTCTTTCCTTCGGCTCGCCATGCACTGATTCGCTCTCGAGCGAACGCGGCATCGTCGAGCCAGCCGTCTTCCAGCAATTCTTCGATCACCAGATGTGCGACCTGATCTGAAACGTTACGTTTTTGCAGCTTCGTGACCAACTCGGCGGCGGCATGGCCGCGATTCGCGAGCAGATCGAGTGCCATCGTGCGAGTGTTCCGGATATCGATCGCGCGTCGTGCCGCGATCACCCGCGGGTCATCGGACCGCAGGCCTGTGACAATCTCGTCGAGATCGATCTCCGCCTTGGGAAGCACTCCGGCTACGACGCCGTCGATCTCCAGTTCGACGAGTCCGGGATGATCCGCCGATGCGCGGATCGCGGTCACGCGGGAAAGGACCGTCGGATCGGTCTCGCCCGGTGCCGATGCCTCGGGATCGTGATCACGCGGACGTGGGCGGGTCATTCGGAGAGTTCCACGCGAAGGGCTTCGAGTTCGGCGAGCGCATGGGAATCACCGCCTCTGCGAGCCGCCGCAATACCCGCGTCGACGGTCGCGATCGCCACGTCGAGGCGTTGGAGTGATTCGAGTGAGCGGGCCTTGTGAAAGTAGTGGTAGCCATCGTCCGGGTCGACGGCGATGGCCTTGTCGTACCAAGTCACCGCGGTGTCGTGATCCCCGGCATTGGCATGCTCCTGGGCGATGCCGTAGAGACAGAACGGATCGTCTGGCTCGGCGTCGAGCATCGAGAGGAGTCGGGTGAGTCGGTCGGGTTGGGTCATGGGGACATTCTCGGTCGGAACAGGGCTGGGTACAACCGGGGCCGCCTCTTCGTCGCTGAGCCGTTGGACCCGCTACGCTCCCGACATGCCTCAAATCCGTGAAGATCGTTCTATTCCTTCCTTTTGGCGACGAGACGCCTCGGCCTTGGATCGGGCATTCGGCGGTCGCTCGGGTCGCCTGATTCGCGTGGTCGTCGGGCTGCTTCTGGGTTGCGGGCTCCAAAGCGGCTGCGACTCGGGGTACTCCGCCCGCCAGACCATCGACCTCCGGCCCCGGATCGTCGAGATTCAGGACCACCATGGCGGCACGCGCCGTATCTCGATCACGCATGAAGAAGAGTGGTATCAGTCCTTCGGCCCGACCATCGAGATCATCGATCCGGAAGACGGGCTTCGAATCAGCAGCATCGAAATCGGACCCTTCGGCACGGTGCCTTCCATCAGCGACATGCGGGTGTGCGGCGATGGATTCCTGTACGCGGTCTATTCCAACGATCGAGTGGTTCGTTTCGATCTTCAGAACCCGCGGCGTCCAGCCCCAGACCGAACTTGGACCGCGAAGGAACTCGGCATCCGGCCGGTCCTGGTTTCCGAGGCCGGCGGCGAGATCTGGATTTCGGGCCGGGAAGGCGTCCTTTCGCTCGGTGAACCCGATCGGGTCCGGCTCGCGGATCTTCCCGGTGATTTGCAGCTCGGTCGAGTGGTGGATGCCCCCGAGGGACTGGTGATCACCAACGGCCGTCAGGTCATCGCGATGGAGGATGGCCGCTATCTCGGGGCGTCAAGCGATCTTCAACGAGTCCCCGCCGGACTTGCGGATCGGATCGGGTGGAAGGATGCATACGTCTTCATCCTTCGTGGCGAGAAAGCGACCACCGTCGGTTTGATGGGTCCGGACATCCGGCAACTTGATGCGAGCACGTTCCCCTACGTCATCTGGACGGCCCGGGTGCTTGGCGATCGATTGTGGGCGGTCGGCGAGGACGAACTCGTCACCTGGAAGATCGATGACGAGGGTCACCTCGTAGAACCACAGTTCGTACCGCTCAAAGGGGCTCGTGACATCGCGATGGTGCGTGAAAACTATTACGCCGTGGCCGGAACCTTCGGTCGCGCGATCTATCGGTTCAAGGCGGACTCCGGCGGTGCTGCCGATGAGTTTCTCGCCGTCGAACGGAGTCCCGGTCGGGTCGTGCAGGCGATCACCGATGGTCGACGCGTGCTGGCGGGCAGTGAGGAAGGGAACTGGCTCTATCGAATCGGTGGTTCGATGGAGCTCTCGGAAAAGGACCTTCAGACCAACACGCGTGCAACTCGAAGTCTCACCCTGGGTTGGGGAGAGGCGTCGATCGACGATACCGGCAAGGTGCTCACCATTCTCCCGCTCGGGGCTCCGGAGTTTGTCTGGTCGCCGGCCAACGGAGGGCGGATCTTCACGCTCGAGACCGCGGCGGATCGAGTCTGGGTGGGGCATGACGACGGCGTCGACGTCTTTGAGTTCAAGGAGGGGGCGGTGATCTCCACGGGTTCCATCGTCGTCGAAGGACCGGTGGTGTGGCTCTTCCGTCCTCGGGTGGGCGACAAGGTTGCGTTCGTCAGCGCGTTCGGTGGGATCGGAACCGCTGAAGCAGTTCCGGACCCTGATGCCGATGAAGCCTTGGTGCAACGAGTCCGTCCGGAGGAGGCGGTCAAGGCCGAGGGGGCAATGCGGGAAGCCGGGGGCCTGACGCCAATTCCCGACCAACGCTGAAGCACGAGCGAGATTCTCTTCTCCATCCCTCAGTCGGAGCGGGCGTTAGAACAGAATCGTCGGCAAATCGCATCTTCAGCGCAGGTCTCGCCTCGCGCCTTGCAGGCGCGACGGCCATGAAAGATCAGCAAGTGGCTCAGCAGGCACCACGCGGGCCTCGGAAACAACGCCATGAGGTCCGGCTCGATCTTCTTTGGATCAGTCTCCCGGGTGAGTCCGAACCGCTGCGAGATCCGACTCACATGCGTGTCGACGACGACGCCGATATTGATTGCGAATGCATTTCCAAGGACGACGTTCGCCGTCTTTCGGGCGACGCCGGGCAGCGCGAGTAGTTCGGGCATGGTGTCCGGCACCTCGCCGCCATGCCGGGCCGCGACCAGACTCATCGCACCCTGCACGTTTTTGGCCTTGTTTCGCCAGAAGTTCAGGGTCTTCACGTGTGGCTCGATGTCGGTGGGGGTCGCCCGCGCGTAATCCGCCGGTGTCGGAAACGCCTTGAAGAGTCCGGGCGTCGCCTTATTGACCCCGACGTCCGTCGCCTGGGCGCTCAGGATTGTCGCCACCAGAAGTTCATGAGGGGAGGACGCGTTTAGTTCACAGTGCGCGTCGGGATAGCGTTTTCGCAACGCCGCGAGGATCTTCGAGGCGCGGCGAACATCATCTTCCGATCGATCTGGGAGATCGAATTCGCGTTTGCTCCGCGGACCTCCGACAGGTGGTGCCGTCTTCATCGTCGTGCCATCCTCGAGTTGGTGCCGGTCGCGAGGCCGCATGCCGTGATCAGGACCAGAAGAGACGCGAGGGTGGCAGTCATCAATCGTTCGGCGGCTCGATGCAGCGGGTCGAAAATCTGGTACGCCGTCGCGGCCGCGGTTGAATCGTCGGCAAGCGCCGCTGCCCGCCAATCGTCCAGGCTCGGGGCGATTTGGGGAGCGACGAACAGGAGGTACCAGGCGAGGCAGCCGAGGGCGGAAAGCAGTGCGAGCCCGCTCACCAAGCGGTTGATGGAGCCTCCGTTGCCGCAGGGAATGCCGCGACTGACCACCACCAGCAGCACCGCAATCCCGGCGAGGCCGAGTTGAATCCGGTCCGCCGCCAGAAAAATCGGAGCGGTGACAAATCCCGCCGCCAGCCGTCCAGCGCCGTCGGGGTCATCGGCGAAGAACGCCTTGTACGCCGGAACCTCGACGCCCAATGCTGGGAGCGCGGTGAACGCGCTGATCGCCGCGGCGCCGGGTGCGATCAACGCCGTGACCCATCCGGTGAGGACGAGCCACCAGGCCGCGGCACGCAGTGGTTGGATTCGCATCACGTCGTACGCTCAGGTGCGTGAATCGGGCGGGAGGAGGGGGACCAGGTCCGCCCGTCTGACCAGCATTCCTGCTTCCAGATCGGCGCTTCGGCCTTCAATCGATCGATCGCTTCCCGACAGGCCACGAACGCAGCATCGCGATGTCGGGCGGCGGCAATGATCTCCACACAGATGGCGCCGACGGGGACCGCACCGGTCGAATGCCGGATCGAGAGATATTCGAGGTCGTGGGTTCGGACCAGCTCGACGGCGATCCGCTCGAGCGCGGCAGCGGCCAGCGACGGGTGCGCTTCATAGTCCAAGGCCTTCAAAGAGCCATGGACGAGATGTTCCTCAGGCCGGGTTCGACCGAGAAAGACGCATTCCCCGCCTGCGGCGAGTTCACTGGCGTGCTTGCGAGCCGAGAGTGGTCCATCCTCGAGCGACACGTGGATCTTCATCGATGGAACGTCGTGATCGGACTCATCTGCGTGGGGGGGCATCTTGGCATCCTAGGTCGGGCGGCCCCTTCTTTGCGAACCCTCGGGGATCGATCACCAATGCCGTACTCCGCGACTGACTAAAGTACGAACGATGTCCCCTACCTCCGATCCTCGCCCTCGCTTCGGTATCACTCTGGCACCGCTGGCTTCAGATCCCCGAAAGGGACTGCAGGAGATTCGCAGTCTGGGAATTCCGGGGGTGCAGATTTCCGCGGCCCAGAAGGGGACTCGTCCCGGTGACCTCGGCCAATCGGGCCGACGTGACCTTCTTGTCTCCGCCCGGAGGCTTGAGTTGAAAATCACCGGCGTGGATGCGTGGCTCGATCCCGACTGTCTGGCCGATTCAGCCCGGGTCGATGACGCGGTGTCGGCGTTGCTTGATGCGATCGGATTGGCGGATGACCTCGGTCGCGTACCGGTCTCGACGCGTTTTCCTGGGGAGGGTGATGAATCGGTGATCGAAGCAGTCCTTGCCGCGGCAAGTCGGGTCGGTGTCGGGCTGATCGACCATGGCGTGCCACCGAGGGGAATGCCAGTGAAACCTCTGGAGGCCCGAAGAATCCGCGGGCTGATCATTCCCGGTGAAACGGATGAATCCGTGAGAGCCACCGAACCGCCATCAGGCAGTTCGATTGAGGGTCTGGAAATCGGAATTGATCCACCCGCCTGGCTGGTCGCGGGGTTGGATTGTCTCGATGCCGTCGAAAAGGGGATCTCCGCGCTCCGGCTCGCGGATCTGTCACGCGACGGCATGCGGGTTCCGATCGGTGATCCCGACGGCCGTATCGACGGAGAGGTGTTGCTGATCACGGCTCGAACGGCTCGATTCGAAGGACTCCCGGTCATCGATGCCCGCCGGTGGATCGATCCGCTCAGGATGGCGCAGGTCACCATCGCCGCGATGGGATGAAGTTTCGTGATCGCCTTCTGACTGCCTTCTGACTGCCATCTCATGGCCTTCTCATGGC
>CALFOM010000213.1 GCA_937919685.1 uncultured Phycisphaera sp. | reverse complement strand
CCTTCACCGATCTTCGCCCGATCAACATCGAGGACCTGCTCGGACGCGAATCCGTCATCCCCGATTCTTCGCTGCTCTGGTCGAAGATTAAGGGGCGAGTGGTCTTGGTGACCGGGGCTGGCGGCACGATCGGCAGCGAGCTTTGCCGACAAATCGGCGACTTTGCCCCAGCCCGCCTGATCTTGGTCGACAACAGTGAGTTCAACCTCTACCAGATCGAAGCCGAACTCCGCGCCGCACAATCTTCGGGTGTGACGATCGTTCCGATTCTCGGAGACGTGTGTAACGGCCTCCAGATGCGCCAGGTGATGACCCAGTACATGGTCGACACCGTCTACCACGCCGCCGCCTACAAACATGTCCCAATCGTTGAAGAGAACGCCATCGTGGGCGTCGCGAACAACGTCCTGGGAACCCTCCGAACCGCCGAGGCGGCGAGGGACGCGCAGGTGAGGGACTTCGTTCTGGTCTCCACCGACAAGGCCGTGCGACCCACCAGCGTCATGGGTGCCAGCAAGAGAATGGCCGAGCTGGTCCTGCAAGCGATTCACGAAGACAGCGATCCAGATACGAGGACGCAATTCTGCATGGTTCGCTTCGGGAACGTCCTGGGGTCTTCCGGTTCCGCGGTACCCAAATTCACCGAACAGATCGAGGCCGGCGGCCCGGTCACGGTGACCCACCCGGAAGTCACTCGATTCTTCATGACTATTCATGAGGCTGCCAACCTCGTGATCCAGGCTGGATCACTGGCCCAGGGCGGCGACGTCTTCGTGCTCGACATGGGCCAGTCGGTTCGAATCATTGATCTCGCGACGCGAATGATCGAGCTCTCCGGTTCCACCGTGCGGTCGGAGACGAATCCGTCCGGCGACATCGAAATCAAGTTCACCGGACTCCGGCCGGGCGAAAAACTCTATGAAGAACTCCTGATCGAGGGTGACCTCGAAGCCACCGACCATCCAAAGGTCATGCGGTCAGCCGAATCATTTCTGCTCTGGGAGGACCTCTCCAAGATCCTTCAGCGGCTCGAGGCCGCCATTGATCGCCGAGACGAGGAGACGGTGCTTCAGATCCTGCAGCAGAACGTTGCGGGGTATCGCGGCCGCTCAACCATCTCGGGCATCTCGACCAGCCCGACCACGTTGCCTGACAAGAGATCCGTCTGATTTCAGCCGCCTGATCGCCGGGGCTCGCTAGGCTGGCCAACATGACCGTCTGGCGACAATCGGGGCTGGTGTGGTTTGGTGCGTTGATCGCGGCCGGCATGGCCTTGCTGACCCAGATCCTCTTGGCCCGTCACTTTGACACCGCCTTGTTCGGTGCCATCTCCTACGC
>CALFOM010000212.1 GCA_937919685.1 uncultured Phycisphaera sp. | reverse complement strand
CCTTGAAGGCACGTCGAGATAATCGGGCGTGAGGCGATCGGGTATCTGGTTGGTTGATCATCAGGCGTCATGCTACCGATCCGTGGAGAGCCGGTCGGTAGAAGAGAAGTCGTCTGGGAATCAAGCGGGGAAATCACGGTCGGCGGTACGCTTCGGGAATGACTGATGACGACTCCTCATATGACGCCTCCGTTCTCAAGGATATTCGAGGGCCGGTGGCTGCTGTTCACACGCCCTTTGACGAGAAAGGGTCTCTTTGGACCAAGGTGATTCCGGCCTATGCCGCGCATCTCCGCGGCTCGGGCATCGGCGCCGTCTACGTTTGCGGATCGACGGGTGAATCGCTGGCGCTGTCCGTTGCGGAACGTCGAGCCATTCTCGAAGCCTGGAAGTCCGTGTCGGGGGACGATCTCCGCGTGATCGCTCACGTCGGTTCCAATGCCATGCCCGATTGCCTGGAGCTCGCTCGGCACGCGGACTCGATCGGGGTGGACGGAATCTCCGCGATGAACCCGACGTTCGGGCGGGCGGCGGACGTCGGCGCGCTGGTCGCGCATCATGCGCAAATCGCGGAAGCTGGTGGAGGGCGGCCCTACCTGATCTATGAGATTTCCGCCTTCGGAGGCGTGGCATTCCCCGCGTCGGAGGTCGTGGCGACCTCGCTCGGAAGAGTGCCCGGATTCGCCGGGCTCAAGTTCACCAGTAGCGATCTTATTCAACTGCAGTTGTCACTCGAGTTGGCGGTCGAGAACGATCTCCGTATCTTTTTTGGCTCGGATGAACAACTGCTCGCTGGTCTGGTACTGGGGTGCACGGCCGCGATCGGGAGTACCTACGGGTATGCGCCCGAGCCGGCACTCGCCGTGTTCGCCGCGTTCGAACGAGGAGACCTTGAGGCGGCGCGGATCGCGCAACTCCGAATCGCGAAACTCGTGGTTCCGCTCCTTCGTCACGGAGTGCTTCGAACCGGGCGGGCGCTGTTGGAGTGCGCCGGAGTTCCAATTGGTCCACCACGATCGCCGGAACGCGGGCTGGATCCGAAAGAGCGGGCACGGGTGCTCGCGGAACTCTCGACTTTGGGAATCCGCGGTCTGAACCTTCCGGAGACGGACCAATGTTGAGCGGCGAAACCGCCCTGAACCGACTTGTCGACGAAGTCCTTCCATTCTGGATCGACCATGGAGTCGATCTTCAACATGGGGGCATCCGAACCTGCCTTGACCGCGATGGGCGGGTGCTTGATCACGACAAGGGCGTCTGGCAGCAGTTTCGATTCGCATGGGTGCTCGCCCGATGTCTTCGGGTGCTTGAGCCACGCGCGGAATGGCGGTCGGCGCTCGATCGGATCATGGACTTCGGTCGAGCGCATGCCTTCGACGAGGACGGCCGGATGTTCTTTCACCTCGATCGAACCGGCCGCCCGATTCGCAAGCGACGATATGCCTATTCGGAGTGCTTCGCAGCGATGGCCTACGCAGAAGTCGCGGCGCTGGATCAGGATGCGTCACTCGCGGCCGAGGCGGAAACACTCTTTCGAACCGCTCGCCGTGTGATGACCGAGCCGGGAGCCATGGTTCCGAAAGCGACCTCCGTGCGTCCGGAAAAACCCTTCGGCCACCCGATGATCGGGCTGGGCGTGGCTCAGGTATTTCGAGCGTCGATCGGGGGCCGTTTCGCCGAGGAAGTGGCCGCGTCCTGTGTGGTAGAGATCGAACGCGACTTCGTGCACGCAGATCTCCAAGCGGTTCTGGAGACGGTCTCTCCTGACGGCGGGGTGATCGATCATCTGGAGTCGAGGCAACTCAATCCGGGTCATGCGATCGAAGGGGCCTGGTTCATCCTCGAGGAGGCCAGAGTTCGGAACGACGACGCACTGGCCGAACTCGGCTGCGACATGCTCGACTGGTCTTGGTCTCGCGGCTGGGATCGGACCCATGGCGGCATTCTCAATTTCGTCGACTTGCACGGAGGCCCGCCTGCGTCGATCGAGCATGACATGAAGTTCTGGTGGCCTCAGTGCGAAGCGATGATCGCCTGTCGATACGCGTTCCAGGCCACCGGCGACGCGCGGTATCGCGACCGTGAGTCGGCGGTCACCGCTTGGGCGCTCGAACATCTTGACGATCCGGAACACCCGGAGTGGTTCGGCTACCTGCATCGAGACGGCTCGATCGCGTCTCGGATCAAGGGGAACCTCTGGAAGGGACCGTTCCATCTCCCGCGGATGCTGCTTGTGCTGGCAATACTCGATGGAACAGTTTCGGCGCCAGTGGCGGTCGACGGATTGCTTTCGGATTGAGTCTGAGGTCATCGCCGACGGCGCCGGCCCCTTTTGACCATGCGATCATTTCATGCTGCAGTTCATGCCGTTCATGCCGTTCATCCAGTTCATCCAGTGCATGCGCGATCAACCCAACGGAGCAACCATGTCCACCGATGCCCCCTGGCGACTTGACGAAACCACGCTTGGCGATCTCATTGATCGGACCACCGATCCGGCGGATGCGGGCTTTGACGTCGCGGTCCTCCCTTTCGGATGCACCGAACCCCACAATCGGCATCTTCCATATGGCACCGACACGATTGAGGCGATGGAGATCGGCGATCGGATCTGTCACGCGGCCTGGCGGGCGGGGGCACGGGTCGCCTTGCTTCCGGCGATTCCCTACGGCACCACGACCAACCAGTTCCAACTTCGCTTCACCCTGAATCTCATGCCCACCACGATCCTTTCGATCGTCCGCGATCTTCTGGCGTCGCTGTCGCAGCATGGAATTCGGAAGGTCGTCCTCTTGAACAGTCATGGGGGTAACGACTTGAAGTGGATGCTCCGGGAATTGCACGGCAAATTCGATCCGGACGTGAAGCTCTTTCTCATCGACTGGTTCCGGACCATGAAGGACGTCGCTTCGGAGATCTTCGAACACCCCGACGATCATGCCGGCGAGATGGAGACTTCGATCCTGCTCGCCACCCGCCCCGAACTCGTCGCCCGCGACGGCGACGGCAGACTGACCGCGGATGAGGGCGCGACGAATCCGACCCGCTTTGAAGCGATCGAAAAAGGCTGGGTTTCGATCAGCCGGCCGTGGCATCTGCTCACCACAAACACCGGCGCGGGCAACCCGCATCGGGCGACGGCGGAGAAAGGCGAGCGTTTGCTCGATGCGATCGAAGAGAGGTATGGCCGATTTTTAGTCGAGCTCGCGGAGAGTCCACTCGACGAGAATTTTCCGTTCTAGGGTGCCCGGTCCGGGGTCGCGCTTCGAATCGACGGGATTGCACGAATGCAGAAAAACACCGTGCGGCCGACATGGGTCGGCCGCACGGTTGGTTTGTCTTGGGATCTTGAAGGCAGGGCGATCAGGCGTCGAACGTCTCGTTGCCTTTGGTCGCGACGGCTTCGATCGATTCGATCTCGAGTCGGAAGGGGCCTGCCTTCTTGTCGTAGATATAGATCTGAAGTGCTCGGAGATCGCCGGGGGAAGCGGTTCCGTTCAGACGCTGGCCCATGAACTGACGCTCGAGGTCCGCGACCGGCATGATCACTTCTGTCCAGGTGTCCTTGGTCGTCGGAAAGGTCTTCCAATAGCCTCCCGATCGTTGATTGCCACTCGTCGAGGCTCCGATTTTGTAGTCTCGTCCGTCGCCTTTGACGATGAGTCGGATCGCATCGGCACCATCAAAGAGGCCCTCGGGAATGCCCGCTCGCATGGAGGAGAAACCGCCGTTGTTCTGCAGCGAGGTCGCTCCATCGAAGACCACCACGCCGTCCTCTTGGCTGATTTTTCCGGTCGAGCGGCCGCCCATGACGCCGTCGAGCACGGTTTGCCAACGCTGGCCTTCTTTGGCGTCGTCGAAGCCAAAGATGAGATTCCCGCGAGGCGCGAACCCAGATCGTTCGGTGGGGGCGGGTGTGGCACTGGTCGTCTGCATGGTCATCTCACCGGCAAAGATTCCATCGATGATGCCGCGATAGGCCCACGCCCGGTCCCGCGATGACGTCTCCTTGGCAATCTCGGCGAGGCTCTTGGCGAGGTTCGCACGACCTTTTTCATCGAGGCCGAAGTCTCCTGCAAGAGAGATGGCATCAAGTGCGGTGGCGTAGATGGCGGCACATCCATCGATGTTGCCTTCGTTGAAGAGGGGGGCGCCTCGTTGCACGGCGATTTCCAGCAGTGCTTCCGCAGGGCTGGTCTCCGCAACCGGAACCAAGACCCGATCGATGATGTGGACGATTCCGTTTGAAGCCCCGACATTGGCGGTCTCAACCACCGCTTCATCGACGAGCAGCCGCCCTCGGGCGGATGCCAGTGGCAGGGTGGTACCAGCGAGTGTCTCGATACTTTCACGGTCGACGAGATCTCGAGCCTCGAACCGTCCGACGACGACGTGATGCTTCAGAATGCGGGCGAGGGTGGGACGGCCTTCGTCGGTGAGGAGTGCGGAGAGCGTCTGCGTTCCGAGGAGCGCGAAGGCGTCATCCGTCGGCGCGAAGACCGTGAACGGTCCCTCTCCGGACAATGCTTCAGCCAAGCCGGCCGCTTTCACCGCCGCGACGAGGGTGTCTAACCGACCACTCGAAACGGCGACTTCTGGAATGGTCGCCTGCTGGGGGGCGGCGACGGCTGAAGTAACGAGCAGTCCGGAGGCGGCGATTACGACGCCCGAGAGAGCGGTGGTCCAGCGTCGATGAGGGGCGTGGGTGGGGCGGTTTGGTGACATTCCGGGCCTTTCAAGGTCTCGAGAAAAGAAGTGCAACGCCATAGGCCGAGGGAATTCGACCGAAAGCACGGCTCCGATTCACCGTTTTCCGAACCGAATCTGGGGTCCCGACCTTCGGCTCGGCGAGGGCCACCACGCGGAAACGAGGGCCATGCACGATCCGCTCATAGAGAGCTCACGAGGTTCAGGGCGCCGAAGGAAGTGCTTCGGCGGGCCAGACGGTGAGGAGAACTCCACGATCGACGAGGTAGGCAGGAGCAGCAAGATCATTCGTCGTCACGAGCTGCTCGAACCACGCTCGTTGCCCTTGAGGATCATCCGTCAGGATTACCAGCGGCCGACCAAGTGTCGCGCCGTCAAGAAATGGCGGAAATTCCGAATCCTCGATGAACCAGTCACCATGTTCATCGAAGTTCTCGATCCCCCAGGTCAGTTCGCCCGCGCTGCTAAACAATCGGATCTCCGCCTCCGGCCAGGCCCAACGGGCGGCATGCATCAGACTCGCGTCGACGAGCACCAGGCTTCGGCTGGTCAGCGGCGAGAGCCGCTCCAGCCAGGCCACCGGGGCCTTGGAGATCTTCATCCATCCGGTCGGCATGCAGGCCGGTGCCACGGCGAAGCCGAGTGCCGGTCCCAAGGTCCCCAGCAACACGCGTCGAGTGGGAGATAGCGTGCTTTGGGATCGATGATCGAAAAAGCCCCAGACAAGAAGGACTGTGGCAAGGATGGCCAATCGCCATTCGCCGCCGTCGTTCCAGGCGCTACCGAGGGATGGATCGAGCGGCATGAACGGCGTGATCGCCATGAGAAGAAGACCGAGCGGGATGAGAATCCACTCGCCGTAAGTGCGTTTTTTCGGAGCCGTCGCGAAGAACTCGACGAGCCCGAACGTGATCAAGACGGCAGCCGGTGCGAAACAGGGCAGGATGTAGGTGGGAAGTTTGCCCGACGAGAACGAGAAGAATGCGAGTGGAATGAAGGTCCAGCAGAGTAGAAGACGGATTTCTGGCGATTGAATACCGAGCCGACGGACGCCGAGAATCACAAATGGAAGGGTCAGGATCCAGGGGAAAAGCCCCAAGGCAAAAATGGGGATGAAAAACCACCATTCCTCGGGATGCTGGGCATCCGCGCCGCCGGTATACCGATTGATGTGCTCGACCCAGAAGAAGTAGTCCCAGAACTCCGGGGCGCGATCATGAACCGCGAATCCCCAGGGCAGGACCACCAGAATCGCAGCGATGCCCGGCACCCACGGAAGTGTGAAGAGTGATCGCCACTCTCGCTGCCACAGGAGCCACGGGGCCAGCACAATTCCCGGAATCGCGATGGCAAGAAATCCCTTGATCAGGAACGCGCATCCGCAGGCGATTCCCGAAGCGACCAACCAACCGAATCTCGGAGGACCAGTGGCTCTCCAACCAAAGAAGAAGAACGCAATGGATGCGGTGACCATGCCAGTGAACGGCGCATCAAGAATCGCGGTGGTGCCGAGAATGGAGACTTCGAGCGATGTCATAAACACCATCGCGGCGATGGCGGTGAGATCCCATCGTCGAGTCCATCGCCGAACGAACATCATCAAGACGCCAGCAGAGAACCCGGTCATCAACGCGGCCGGAAGCCGCAGGGCGAAAGCGTTCTCGCCAAATCCGAGGAAGGATACGGCGGTCATCCAATAACCGAGTACGGGCTTCTCGAAGTAGCGCACGCCCAGAAGGTGGGGCACGACCCACTCGCCCGTCTCGATCATCTCGGAGGGAATGACCGCGTATCGGGCTTCATCCGGAACCACCATCGGGCGGAGGGCGAGGGGAAGGATGAAGATGCCGATGAAGAGGAGTGGGACGAGCAGGATCGCGAGACGTTCTGTCGATCGTGAGCGGCGGGCGTTCGGAGCAGTGGAGTTCATGGAGGTCATGGATTTCATGGAGTTCATGGAGTCTATGGAGTCTATGGACTTGTCAGATTCGGGCCTCGGACTGCCAGCCAACCGTCACGACCCGGGATATGACCACGTTCGATCTCACCGGGTTCGGGATTGGACGGGATCAGATCACCAAGCGGCACGACCTCGCCGCCATCGGCCATGAAGCGATCTAGAAATTCTTCGAACAAGGCGGCTTTCGCACCACCTTCGGATTCGGCATGGATCGTCAGTACGTCGAGGTCATCTTCCTGCATGCAGGATCGAAGGTGATCGTTGAAATTCGCATCATCGATCCCCGCTTCGCCGACGGCTTCATCCCAAGTCGGGAGATTGACGCAGATCTGCGGTGGCCCGTGTGACGGCTGGAACGCGCCATGTCCGCGGCAGTCGCTGGCAAAGTGGTAGCCGAGGCCTTCGCGTAGGGCGAGGATCTCGGGCGTGCATCGCCAGCCGGGAGCGGCGGTGCAGGTTGGTGGTCTCCCGAGTGTGTCGGTGATCGCCTGATGCGCCTGCGTGATCTCTCGCAGGACGAGTTCCTCAGGGAGGCGGTGTGCGGCGACCTGCCAACGATGATGATCCCAGGCATGCATGCCGACTTCGTGTCCGGCCTGATCGATGGAGCGGAGGCGATCTCCGAGCCGGCGATGGATGATCGGTCCCGGCCAGATGGTCCCCCGAAGCAGGATGTCCCAGCCGTAGGTGCTCGCCGCCTTGGAGCGGAGCATTTTCCTCAGGAAGGTCGGGCGAAGGAGGCGCCGCAGATGCCGCCCCATGTTGTCGGGTCCAACCGTGAGGAAGAACGATGCGCGAATTCCGCGGGCATCGAGGATGCGGAGCAGTTCGGGTATCCCGTCGCGGGTACCTCGAAACGTGTCGACGTCGATCCGAAGCCCGAGTCTCATGCGTGAGATGCGTTGGATGCGTTGGATGCGTTGGAGGCCATTTTTCGCGACGGTTCGGCGTCAATGCCCATCGAACGGACGTGGTCATCGATAAACCAGTCGACGGTCCGATCGACGGAGTCCTTGGTCGAGAGACTTGGTGTCCAATCGAGGATGCGCTTCGCATTCTTGATCGACGGTCGGCGATGTTGCACGTCCTGATAGCCCTTGCCGTAGTAACGGCCGCTTTCCACGATTCGATATCCAGCGAACGGCGGGAACTTGTGTCGCATCGGATGCTGGTCGAATCTGGCGACGATCATCTCGGCCAGTTCGCGAATGCTCGCTTCGTTGTCGGGATTGCCGATGTTGATGATCTGGCCCGTGCTTCGACCATCCTGGTCGTCGATCATCCGGAAAAGGCAGTCGACCCCTTCGGTGACGTCGGTGAAGCAGCGCTTCTGCTCGCCTCCGTCGACGAGTTGGATGGGGGTGCCTTCCACCAGATTCAGGATCAACTGCGTGATCGCTCGCGAGGAGCCGACCCGTGCAGAATCAAGCGTATCGAGGCGAGGGCCGATCCAGTTGAAGGGGCGGAAGAGGGTGAAGTCGAGATTCTCCTTCACGCCGTAAGCCCAGATCACTCGATCGAGAAGTTGCTTCGAGCAGGAATAGATCCACCGTTGCTTATTGATTGGTCCCAACACCAGGCTGGAATGATCTTCGTCGAACGCTTCGTCCTCGCACATTCCGTAGACCTCGCTGGTCGAAGGGAAGATGATCCGACGGTTGTATTTCACGCAGTCGCGGACGATACGGAGGTTCTGCTCGAAGTCGAGTTCGAAGACCCGGAGCGGATTCCGGACGTATTCGATCGGTGTCGCGATCGCGACGAGCGGAAGCACGACGTCGCACTTGCGAACGTGATACTCGACCCATTCGCGATTGATCGAGATGTCACCTTCGAGGAAGTGGAATCCGGTTCGCCCCAGCAGGTGTTCGACGTTGCTGGCTCGAAGGTCCATGCCGTAGACCTCGTAGCCGGCACTCAGGAGTTGTTCTGAGAGATGGCTTCCGATGAAGCCGTTGACTCCGAGGATCAGCACGGATCTCGGGCGATCGACGCCGACCGGCGCAGATTTTCCAAGCCGCATTCCCTCGACGAGGTTGAGCTCTTCGGCGAGATGTTCGCCACCAGACCAGACACCGTCGACGGATTGTCCAGCGTTGATTCGGAGTGTGCCATCGCCGCAGGCGATCGTCAGGGGCGCGGTGTTCAGAACCGTGCCAGGCGTCTCGTCCAATCCGCCGGTGGCAGTGGTCACGTCCCAGATCTTGACTTCTCGTTCGCCCGCCCAGGTGAACGCGCCGGGCCAAGGGTGCGTCACGGCGCGAACGAGATTGCGGATCTCCGTCGCGGATCGACTCCAGTCGATCAAGCCGTCCTCAGGGGATCGACCCGAGAACACGGTCGCTGCGGTGGTGTCCTGTGGCGTCGCGGTGAATGATCCGTCGGCGATGGCGGGTAGGGCCTTGGCCAGCATCTGAGCGGTGGCTGCGACCATCTTCTTGGTCAACGTCGCCGCGGTATCCGCATCATCGATCGGAATCGGGATCTGCGCCACGATGTCGCCGGCGTCCGCTTCAACCGTCATGTGGTGAAGGGTGACGCCTGTCTCGGCGACGCCTTCGACCAGCGCCCAGTTGATTGGGGCGCGACCACGAAACTTCGGAAGGAGCGATGCGTGGAGATTGAAGCACCGATCCGGGCATATCGACAGGACATCACGGCCGATCATCCGTCGGTAGTGCGCTGACAGGATCGCGTCGGGGTTCATCTCCCGGATGCGGTCGATCCAGAGGGGATGGTTCGGAGATTCTGGCGCGTGAACCGGAATTCCTTGCGAAGCCGCGGTCCGGGCCACCGAACGGAACCAGTTGCCTTCGCCGGGATCATCACGATGCGTGAAGACCGCGATTACTTCGTTGCCGGAGTCGATCAGGGCATCGAGGGCTGCGGCGCCGATCTCGTGATACGCGAAGAGGACAACCTTCATAGGGAAATTCCTGTTTCGATAATGACGCCATGGGCGGGTTGGTTCGTCTCGGGGGTCGATCGTGCAAGGCCGGAATCACCGGCGATGCGATCGACGAAGTATCGGGGACGTCCCCGGACGTCGTGGTAGACCCGGCCGAGATACTCGCCGAGAAGTCCCATTCCGATGAACTGGGCGCCCACGAAGATGAAGAGGATCGCGAACAGCGTGAAGACGCCGTTCTCGGCCCATTCCGTGCCAAAGAAGATCCGGCCGGCGAGCAGCAGCACGCCGAAACCGACGCCGCCCATTGCGATGGCAACGCCAGCCCACGAAAGCAGTCTCAAAGGCGTCGTGGTCATGCTGGTGAGCAGGTCAAACTGGAGATTGACGAGTTTCCAGAGGCTGTACTTTGATTCGCCGGCGGCTCGTTCGGCGTGCCCGACCTCGATCTCTGCGGCTCGTTTGGCGAATGTGTTGGCGAGTACCGGAATGAACGTGCTTCGCTCACGGCACTGCAGGATCGCGTTCACGACCGGCCGTCGGTAGGCGCGGAGCATGCAGCCGTAGTCGTGCATGGCGACGCCGGTCGATTTCTGGACCATCCAGTTGATACACGCCGAAGCTTTGCGTCGGAAGAAGGAGTCTTGGCGATTCCGTCGGATGGTGCCGACGACGTCATTGCCTTGTTCGATGGTCCTGACCAGATTCGGGATCTCTTCGGGAGGGTTCTGGAGATCGGCATCAAGGGTGATCACGATGTCACCACGGGCGTGGCTGAAACCGCAGATGATCGCGGCGTGCTGGCCGTAGTTGCGATTGAGGATGATGGCCCGCAGGTGACCGCCATAGAGGCCGGCGGCGGCTTCGAGACGGTCCGTCGACCCATCGCGACTCCCGTCATCGACGAGGATGACCTCCCAGGGATTGGGAAGTCTTTCGCAGGTGGAAACCACCCGTTCAAGAAGGGCATCGAGGTTTTCGATCTCGTTGTAGACCGGGATGACTATGGAGACAGACTCGCTCATGCCGGAACTCCTCGGGTGGAAGGGATGGCGTGGCGAATCGACGCGACGACCTGGTCGACATCATCTTCGGTCATCTCTGGAAAAAGCGGAAGCGAACAGATTCGATCGCTGTTCCACTCGGTGTTCACGAGATCGGCGGCTCGCCAACGCCCCGGATGATCGACAAACCACTTCTGGGTATGAGCCGCTCGGAAGTGGATTCCGGTGCCGATGTTGTTGGCCTTCAAGGCAGCCATCAACTCCGTCCGATCGATCCCCGCGGCGTCAGGATCAACGCGGACGATGAAGAGGTGCCACGCATGCCGCGCGGTCGTCTTCGCATCGCCGAGGGGCGTCAATCCGGGAATCGAGGCGAGCCCTTCTCGATACCGGACGGCCAGTTCACGCCGCCGATCAATGAACTCGTCGAGACGATGAAACTGCGAGAGGCCTAGCGCCGCATTCATGTCGGGCAGGTTGTACTTGAATCCCGGCTCGAGAACCTCGGCCTGCGGTGACCGGCCTTGTTGCCCTCGCTCCCAAGCATCCACGCCGAGTCCGTGGAATCGCAATCGTCGAATACGGTCACCGAATGCTTCGTCGTCGGTGACCAGTACCCCACCTTCGCCACTGGTGATCGTCTTGATCGGGTGGAGGCTGAAGATCACGGTGCCGACCTGTCCGACTTCTTCGCCATCACTTCGGCGTGTGCCGATGGCATGGGCGGCGTCTTCGATGACCGGGATGCCGCGGGCGAGGCCGATTGCTCTGATCGCCGCCATGTCGATCGCGGCACCAGCGTAATCGACGGGGATGATCGCTCGCGTGCGATCGGTGATCGCGGCCTCGATCGCCATCGGCGTGGTCATGAGTGTTTCGCGATCCACGTCCACGAAAACCGGAGTGGCACCGAGCATGACGATCATGTTCACGGTGGAGACCCAGGTCATCGAGGGGGTGATGACTTCATCGCCCGGTCCGATTCCCAGCGCGACCAGCGCGAGGTGCATGGCGGCGGTGGCGCTCGTCGTGGCGACGGCGGAGGACGTTCCGAGACGATCGGTGAAAGCGGCTTCCAGTTCTGCACACTTCGCACCCGTCGTGATCCAACCGCTCCGCAGAACGTCGGTCACAGCCTGCACATCCTCGTCACTGATCGAGGGGCGGGCGAAGGGAAGGAATTCGGTACGCATGATTCAACTTTCCTCCAATTCGGCCAATGGTATCAGATGAAGGGTCGATCGAGCCATTGATCTGTAGGGTCTCGGGCCTCATTCCGACAGGGGTTCTGGGTGGATTTCAATATCGCCACGAAGCATCAGAACCGAGCCTGCAAGCCCCCATGCCAGTTCCAGACCGCGATAGAGCAAGAGCATCGCGACGATCTGATTGACATTGGCCATTCCGACTCCGGCAAGCAGGCTGATGCCGACGACCTCCATCACCCCGGCGCCCTGCCAGGTGAGCGGAATCGACGCGGCAATGAAGATAATCGGCATCGCGACGAGAATCGCGGGGAGTTCGTGTCCGATTCCGATCGCCCATCCACAACAACCCGCTGCGGATGCGAGCAGAACCTGCACGACCACGGAGATCGAAGTCGCGGAAACGACGGCAACCGGGTGGCTCCCGTAGGCGCGAGCCGCCCCCAGAACTCGGGTTGGCAGGCCCCGCCCGATTCGATCGATCGAAGATGGGATTCGCAGCCATCCGCGATGTGCGGCAAGAAACGCGAGTGCGGTCGCGCACCCCGTCGCGACCGCGATCCCTCCGGACCATCGCCCGACATCCCGCGCGATTCCGGACTCCGTTGCGAACAGACCGGCCGCGGCCGCAAGCAAGACGAGTCCGGCCAATCCGGTGATTCGGTCGAAGACCACGCTCATCACTGCATCCATCCGGCGGCCACTGCCCTTCGCGGCACCCCATGCTTTTACGATGTCGCCACCCTCGGTACCCGGGAGGAAGAAGTTGCAGAAGGCGCCGACCATGACCAGCCGCAGCGTCCGCCACCAGTTCGCGGGAATTCCGCGGCATCGCATGAGGATCCACCATCGCGTCGTCTGGAGGGGATAGATGCATCCGACGAGTCCGAGTCCGATGGCGAGCCAAACCCAATCTGCGTCACCGAGCACTTGCAGGAGACCCGGACGGACCCAGGTGGATGGCACGATCGCGGAGCCACCGCCGACCGTGGTGATGCGGACACGCTCTTGATCCTCGGGGGTCATGTCGGTAACTCGCCACTCGATGGCGGTCGGACTCACGCTTCCGTCGATGCCCGGTGCGCCGGCCGGAATCAAGACGGTGCTCCGCCAGTCGACGATGAACGCGATGAACGTGATACCGACCACGACGAGGAACAGGCGAATTGCGGTGAAGAGGTGTCGTTTCATAGGCTCCGCCCGTCTCTTCACGAGTCGGCGGTGGCGATGCGACTCATTCGGAGAGGAGGACGACATCCGCGGGGTCGATCGCGACCTCGAGCGAACATCCAGTGGATCGAAGGACTCGCGGATGAAGTTCAAGGACCTTCAATTTGGTATCTCCTTCACCCTTCAATTCCAGTTGGGCGGTCTCGCCGAGGAACATGGAGCGAGTCAGCGTGGTGGCCGCCCGGTTCCATCCGGCAGGAGCCTTGGTCGCGTCGTTGGTGGGATCGATGATGCGAAGGGCTTCGGGTCGAAGCGAAAGGGAGATGGTGTCACCGACGGCGCTGTTCTCGAGAACCCGACTGGAACGCAGGCGTCCGAGCGGGCTTGCAACGGTTGTGCCATCGCTTCCGACAGACTCGACGGTTCCTTCAACGAAGTTCGTTTCACCAAGGAAACTTGCGGTGAATCGGCAATTGGGCTTGTCGTAAAGATCGCGCGGGCCACCCGTCTGGACGACCTTGCCATCACGCAGGACCGCCATCTGATCGGCGAGGGACAACGCCTCCTCCTGATCATGAGTCACGTAGATCGTGGTGATCTGGGCGTCGTCGACGATCCGCCGAATCTCACTTCGCATTTCGAGCCGGAGTTTGGCATCGAGGTTCGAGAGCGGTTCGTCGAGTAGCAGGACGCTCGGTCGGAAGGCCAGGGCTCGGGCGAGTGCGACCCGTTGCTGCTGACCCCCGGAGAGTTGGGTCGGCTTCCGTTCTTCGTAGCCGTTCATCTGCACGAGTTCGAGGGCTTCGCCCACTCGGCGTTTGAGGTCGGCGTTCGGAACTTTTCGCACGCGAAGTCCGAAAGCCACGTTCTCGAAGACAGAAAGGTGCGGCCAGAGGGCGTAGCCCTGGAAGACCATGCCGGCGTCTCGCTTTTCGGGGGGATGCTTGGTGACGTCGCGGTCGCCGAAACGGATCATGCCGGAGTTTGGCGTCTCAAATCCCGCGATCATTCGGAGGAGCGTCGTCTTGCCGCAACCGGACGGACCGAGCAGGAAGAACAATGTGCCGGCCTCGACCCAGAGATCCACGCCTGCCACCGCGACGGTGGAACCGAACTTCTTGACGAGGTTGATGATGGAGACGCCGGTCATGCTGGAGGGAGGGTACCGGACTGCCCGAGCCATTGGGGTCTTCCGTCTCGGAGAGGGGCCGATCGAGTCTCGTTCTTTGTCGATGAACGGTGGAAAGGACGATCTTTCTTGGCAGGCCAGGCAAGATGTCGATTATCCTCGTGCCCGATCGAGGAACCCTATGATGACTGATCCCAGAACAAATCCGAGTCCGACGGCCCTGGCCGAACAAGCGGCATTCACCGGTGCATCCATCGACCGATTGCGGAAGTTGCGTTGTCGGCCGGAGCGGAATCTCACGATCACCACGGTGGTCGACCAGTGTCGACGCGAAGCGTCAAAGTCCCGTCGCGGCATGGGAAACTTCGTGGATGCATGGGAAGCGGTCGTGCCGCCGGAGATCGCCGCGGCCGCTCGAGTTCGCGGCGTTCGAGGGGGTATTGCTCGGATCGGGGTGGTCAACGCGGCCACCAGCTACGAGATTGATCAGAGGCTCCGAGGTGGAATGCTCGCGGAACTCCGGCTCGCCTTTGGTGGGACGCTTCGTCGGGTGAAGCTGGAAATCGACGGGTCACTCTCTCGGTAGGCTGGTTTTCAGGCCTTGGGCGGCGTTTATCTCTGTCAGGCGTCCTCGATAAGACCCAGATATCGCCGCATCGCGGCCAGCGTCTCTTCGCTGGCGTGGTGTTCCATTCCCTCCGCATCATGCTCTGCGGTGGCGTTGGACACCCCGATCCGCTCCAGAAATGCCACGACAACTTCATGTCGAACCCTGCTGGCGGCCGCCATTTCGAGGCCCTGCGGGGTCAGACCGACGGGTCCGTAGGGTTGACGGGCCACCAGACCCGCCTCGGCGAGTCGACTCAAAATCCGCGTGACCGTCACATGGCTCACTTGCATGCGTTCGGCAAGATCCTTGACCCGGCAGGAACCAGAGGCGATCTCGATGTCGGCGATCGCCTCGACATAGTCCTCCGCCGTTTCGTCGGCATGGTCTCGGCGAGTCTTGACGAAGGGATTTGGTCGATTGGACATCTACGGTTTCTCGCGACTTTCAAGCCCCCTTCCCAGATGCACCGACGGCGTCGACGGCTCCATTCGTCAGATACCTTGACGAGGGAGATCACGAAGTGTAGCATATGCTACAAAATGTAGCCATTGCTACAAATTTGCCAATACTGAATCGTTGCTCTGCAGGCCCTCGTGGCCAGTTCAACAGGCGGGTTCAAGAGGTGGGTTCATCGTCATATAGATAGATAGACAGTTCGATGGAGTGGCGTTGCCATGACCGAAGTCCTTGAAGTGCCTGAAGCCCCTGATGTTCTCGGCGTTCCGGCGTTGGATCGCGGCCGTCTGGTTCCTGCTCGTCCTGCTCGTTATGCCAGTCACGCATGCCCGACTCGAAATCTAGCGGCGATCCTCCTGGCTTGGGCAGGCCTCTGGGGCGGGGTCGGATGCGGTGATCTTGAGTCGCCCATGCAGGTCGTCAAGTCTGCGGACGGGGCCGACGTACCGCTCGGGATGGTGGCGACCACCGGGATGATCGGCGACATGGTCCGTTCGATCGCCGGAGACCGCGGGACGGTGACCGTATTGATGGGGGAAGGTGTGGATCCACATCTGTTCAAGCCGACGGCTTCGGATGTTCGGCGTCTGCTCGCCGCCGACCTGGTCTTCCACAATGGGCTCTTTCTCGAAGGTCGGATGGGGTCGGTTCTGAGCGCGGTCGATGGGCCGCTGGGGATGTCGGTGGCAGTCGCGGAGGGTCTTCCCGAGTCAAGCTTGCTCCTGCCTGATGGGGCGGAAGCTCATCCCGACCCTCATGTGTGGATGGATGTCCAGGCCTGGTCCTCCACGATCGGCCCGATCGTCACCGCGCTTTGCGAAGTCGATCCAGTGGGTTGCGATTTGTTCCGGGCGAATGCAGAGATGCTCGAGGCGGATCTTGCGGAACTCGATCGCTATGTCCACGAGGTCATCGGTTCTATTCCGCCGGATCGCCGCGTCCTGGTCACGGCCCACGATGCCTTCGGCTATTTCGGCCGGGCCTATGGGCTCGATGTTCAGGGCATCCAAGGGATCTCAACGGAGAGCGAGGCCGGTCTCGCCGACATGAACCGACTGGTTCAGAGGCTCGTCGACGGGTCGATTCCGGCCGTGTTCGTCGAATCCAGCGTCTCCGAAAAGAACGTCCGCGCGTTGGTGGAGGGGGCCGCCGCTCAGGGACACACGGTAGTCATCGGTGGCGAGTTGTTCTCTGATGCAATGGGTTCCCCGGATTCTTGGGAGGGGACCTATCCCGGCATGATTGATCACAACGCGTCCATCATCGCCGCAGCACTGGGTGGCGATGTTCCGGACGGCGGGTTCAGAGCGTGGCGTCCAACGGAAACTCCGGAAGAAACGGGAGCACACTGACATGCCAGTCCATCATCGTCATCGAAATCCGCCAATCGGCCCCGAACATGATCCGCATGCGGCCATGTCGATTCACGATGTGACCGTCGCGTACCACCGACGACCGGTCCTCTGGGATCTCGACCTCGATATTCCGCGGGGGGTGCTGGCGGCCGTGGTCGGTCCGAACGGTGCGGGAAAGAGCACCATGATCAAGGCGTGCCTTGATCTGGTTCCACGAGTGAGTGGTTCCATTCGACTTCTCGGTGATGAGATCGCCGCAGTTCGAGGTCGAATCGGGTACGTGCCGCAACGCGAGACCGTCGATTGGGATTTTCCCGTCTCCGCGCTCGACGTCGTTTGCATGGGCCTTTACCGCAAGATCGGTTGGTTCCGGCCGGTGCGAAGGCGTCATCGGGACGCCGCGATGGAGGCGCTGGACCGCGTCGGGCTGGCCGACTTCGCTGACCGTCAGATCAGTCGTCTCTCGGGAGGCCAGCAGCAGCGGGTCTTTCTCGCGCGAGCCCTGGTCCAGGACGCCGACCTCTACTTCATGGATGAACCTTTTGCGAGTGTCGATGCCGCGACCGAGCAAGCGATCCTCGAAGTGCTTCGATCACTCCGAGACTCGGGGCGGACGGTGATCGTCGTGCATCATGATCTGCAGACGACCCGCGACTATTTTGACTGGCTTGTCCTTCTGAACACCAGGCTCGTGGCGGCTGGCAGGATCGAAGAGACCTGGACTCAAGAGAATCTGCGGGCCACCTATGGTGGTCGCCTCACGCTGCTCGAAGCGGCCGGGTGGGCGATGGGCACTGCTGGTTCAGGGCAAATTCGCCCATGAACGGAGAGATCGCCACGATCTTCGCGATGGCCGCGCAGCCGTTCACCGCAGCCACGGCGGGCGAAGGCGACTTTCTTCGGATCCTGCTGTTGCAGGACTTCAACACCCGAGTGGTCGTCGCGGGCGCCATGCTCTTGGGCGCGGTGGGTGGGGTCGTCGGGACGTTCCTCCTTCTCCGCCGTCGCGCGCTCATGGGCGACGTACTGGGACATGCGATGCTCCCCGGCGTGGCCGCAGCCTTTCTGGCAACCCAGGCGCTCGGGCTCGATCGTTCGCTTCTGGTGCTTCTCCTCGGTGGCGGGATCGCCGCGACGCTGGCAGGACTGGCGGTGATTGGACTGCGTCGAGTCTCGCGGCTCGATGACGATGCCACGATGGCCATTGTGCTTTCCGGGTTTTTTGGTCTGGGCGTGGTCTTGCTTTCGGTGGTGCAGGCGAGTGGCGGCGGAGGTCAGGCGGGGCTCGAGGATTTCGTTTTCGGCAAGACGGCTTCCATGGTGACGAGCGACGTCGTGGTGATCGCGATCGGCGGACTGCTTGTCGCGTCACTCGCGGTCCTCTTCTTCAAGGAACTCCGTCTGCTGTGCTTCGACGATGCATTCGCCGCCAGCCTCGGTCGACCGGTCATGGGGCTGGATCTTCTGCTCCTCTCTATGACAGTGGTGACGGCGCTCGTGGGCTTGCAGGCCGTAGGTCTGATCCTGGTCGTGGCGCTCCTGGTCATCCCCGCGGCCGCGGCGCGGTTCCTGACCGACGATCTGCGGTGGACCGTCGCCGGTTCATCAATCATCGGAGCCATGGGTTGCTGGGTGGGCGTGACCGTGAGTGCCGCGGCGCCGGGGCTGCCTGCCGGTGCGATGATCGTTCTGGCCACTGCGGGGCTCTTTGTCGTCGCGCTTCTTGTTGGCCCGAAGCGGGGGCTGCTGCCCCGGTGGTCGCTCGGTCGATCGCTTCGTCGCGCCGTCGGCCGTGATCACCTGCTTCGTTCGATGCTGGAGTGCCGGGAGGCCACGGGGAACGCGGAGATCACCGCCGACGCGTTGATCACCAACAGGTTCTGGTCCACGGGCGGCCTTGCCGGTCTTCTCCGGGTTGCCCGACGTGCCGGCGAGGTGATCCAGATTGATCGTGATCGCTGGCGGCTCACCGATCGAGGAGAGATTGAAGCGGCGGCAATGGTTCGCAATCACCGGCTCTGGGAGCACTACTTATTGGCGTATGCCCACCTCGCACCCTCCCACGTCGATCGTGCGGCAGATCGGATCGAACACGTTCTAGACCCGGTCCTCGTTCGCCGGCTTGAAACGGAGCTTGGTGCCTTGGTAGATGCGGGTTCGCCCGCGAGTCCACATCCCCTGATCGAAGACCCCTCTGTCGGAGACGTCGGGGCGACCGGGGGCGAAGATCGATGACCATGCTCATCGCCGACTGGCAGTGGGGGTACGACGGATGGATCATCGTGATCACCTCATTGGTGGCGATGACCTGTGCCATCCCCGGTTCGCTCCTCCTGGTTCGGCGTCAGTCGATGCTGGGAGATGCGGTCTCTCATGCGGTCCTGCCGGGCATCGCGATCGGGTTCTTGGTGAGTGGAACGCGAGATGGTGGTTGGATGCTGGCGGGCGCGATCGTGGCGGGGCTGGCGACCGGAATGCTGACGCAGTTTCTCCGCGGTTTGGGAGGCGTCGATCGAGGTGCCGCCCTCGGGGTCGTCTTCACGACGCTTTTCGCGCTCGGATTGGTTCTCATCGTGCAGGTCGCGGATTCCGTCGATCTGGATCCGTCGTGTGTCCTCTATGGCCAGGTCGAACTGGCCCCGCTCGATGTCGTGGTATGGAGCGGCATTGAAATGCCAAGAGCCGTTCCTTGGCTCCTCGGGGTGCTCGTGGTGACGTTTCTGATCGTGCAGGTCCTCTGGAAGGAACTCTTAGTCGCCTCCTTCGATCCCGCCACGGCCGCGGCCCAGGGCGCCAGGCCGAACCTGATGCAGCAAGTGCTCATGGTTCTGGTTGCGGCGGGATGCGTGGTCGCCTTTGAGGCCGTCGGGAGCATTCTGGTGGTCTCGCTCCTCGTGGCACCGGCTGCTGCGGCGAGGTTGGTGACCAATCGACTTCGCCCCATGATGCTCGTCGCCATGTTGATTGGGATCGTGGCGGCGATCGGTGGTCATCTCTCGGCTCTGACCGTGCCGGGCTGGCTGGCCCTTGAGACAACGGACGTCTCGACGTCAGGAGCCACGGCGGTGTTTGCGACGTTCTTGGTCGTCTTGGCAGTGCTCGCATCGCCACAACAAGGGCTTTTCTTCGGCGTCTTCTATCGCCTTGCCTTTCGGTTCAGGATCGCGGAGGAAGATCTTCTCGGCGTTCTCTACCGTCGAGAGGTCGAATCGAGGGGGCTTGGTCAATCAACCGGTGTCCACTTGAGCGAGCTGGGCGGTGGAGGTCCTGGGCTGGCCTTCCGTGGAATCATGCGATTCGCGGCGATTCGGCTTCGTTGGAGGAGATTTGTGACGCAATCGGGCCTGATTCCGCACCCGGACCAGATCCAGTTGACGGATGCGGGGAGATCACGGGCAACGGTCCTGATTCGCCGACATCGGCTCTGGGAGTTGTATCTGGCTGGGGCTGCCGCAATTCCTGTCGATCACCTCCATGCGACCGCGATGGATCTCGAGCATCTCGCCAATCCGGAGCTTCTCGCATCGCTTGAAGCCGAGGCGGCAAAGGGCGAGCGTGATCCTCACGGAAGGGTCATTCCACGGGACTAGAAGATCATGAGCGTGGAGCGATTCATGGAAACGGTCAGACATGCCCTCGAAAAAGAGGTGGCATATCATCCGATAAACGACTTCCGGGGAGCCCATCGCCGTCTCGACCGGCTGACTTCGGGGGGGGAGTGAATTGTGCCGAGGGACCGAGAATAATTGTCTTCTTGATCGTAGCGAGTCGCCTTTGTGCTCTTTGCTTGTTCCAGGATAAGGTGAAGGAGGCGGCCTTTGCGCTTCGCCTGCAAGATTCGCACACTCCACAAAGGCTGAAAAATTTGAGGAAGAGCATTGCAATCGGGGGTGGCTTGTGGCAATCTATGGTTTGTCAGGGGAATTGTTCCCCGTACAGATTTTTAGAAGAGCCTTGAAGTAGACACTTCACAGAAGGAGCTTGAGAGAGATGAAAGCAAACACGATTGGTTTGATCGCCGGCGCTATCGCTGTCGCATCGACCGCAAACATTGCAAGTGCTGGACTCGTGATCGGTGATGTCATTA
>CALFOM010000211.1 GCA_937919685.1 uncultured Phycisphaera sp. | reverse complement strand
GGGCGGCCTTCGCCGCGGCTTCTCGTGCGGTTCGATTCGCGACCAGCGACTTGGAAATCGCGGCGATGTCATCCTTGGTGAAGGTGGGATCAGCCGTTTTCAGAGCGGACGTGAACGCGGCAATCTCGCCGTCGGTCGACGGGAAGCCAACGTTGCCGTCTGGGCCGTCGCTGGTGGAAAGAGTGCTGCCATCCGCAGCCAGGAAAACGAACCAAGGGATGCCAGTGGAATTCCCGCGGGTATAGGCTTCGAAGATCGCCTTGCCACCGGTATCTCGATCCGTATCAATCTTGCAGTCCACGAGGTGGCGGCTCAGGATTGATTTCGCCGGCTCGGTGGCCATCCACGCCTCAAGGCGATGGCACCAACCGCACCACGGAGCGCCGAAGTGCAGCATCACCGGTCGGTCGGATTCCTTCGATTCAGCGAGCGCGTTCTTGAGGCTGTTCGCCGCGTCCCGCGCCGGTGCCTGGTTGGTCTCCAGGAATGCCATGACTTTCGCCGGATCATGGGCGCCACCCGCTTCGAGTGAACCGGTCTCTTGATTGGTGATGACACTTCCATCCGCGGCCAGCACGGTGAGGAACGGGACCCCGTTGCCCTTGAAGTCCGCTTGATACGCCTCGGCGATATCGAGATTCCGGTCGAAGCGGCCGACGGGGACCAGGACCACTTCGTATTCGTAGAGGAGCTTGCGGGAGAGGTCTCGGTTCTTCCCGCAAAGATCATGGAGCTTGATGCACCAACCGCACCAATCGTCACCCCACTGAATCATGACTCGGGTGTTGTCGGCCTTGGCGCGAGCGAGCGCCGCGTCGATGCGACTTTGGGCATCATCGGCCTGCGGGTAGAGCCCGGGCTTCTTCATCGTCGTCGGCGCCTTGGCCGGGGCGTCCTGAGCTGGAGACGCGTCAGCAATGGCCAGCGGCATGGCGAGCAGTGCGATGGCGTACGTCGTGCATACGGTCGCGAAGATCGAGGGGCGTCGAGTCGGGGTGTTCATGGTCGGGCTCCGTGGGCATTCGGTGGCTGAAGTTGCACCGAGTCTACCGCTGGAGCCGTCGATGGTTCCGAGCCTCTCGCTCAACTCCAGTTGGCGAACAGGAAACCCAGATCGGCGGCATCGACCCGTCCGTCGAGGTTCAGATCCGCGTCGCACGGCATGTTTCGTGGGCATGGCCCCCACGCGGCGATCAGAAGGCCGAGGTCCTCGGCGTTGACGATGCCATCGTGATTGAGGTCGCCGACCAGCGCCGCGTCGCCGAGCATGCCGTCAGGCAGCAGGTTCTGTCCGTAGATCTGCCCGTCGTACTGGTCGGAGCCGTTCCGGTCATCGGCCCACGCGATCACGATCTCTCCGCTTGGGCTGGTCGCGGTGGCGGTTCGGCTCTTATTGGAGTTCGGTGTGGAGATGGCGACGCCGCCGTTCACCCCACCGGCGTCGCCCGTCCAGATCGGATAGCCAAGAGTATCGAAGCTCGCGGCGATGATTATCACGGGCTGGGGGATGCTGCCGCTGTTCCAGATGGCGGTGGTGCCGCCGTCGGCGCGGGGATGACATCCCGCGGTTTGAAGTGACGTGGAGCCGAGCGGAAGGAACGTGATTCCGGTGGTTCCCCAGGCCCTTGACGTTCCTTCGAACCGCTGGCCCTTGAGGGAGAACTGGCTCTGGGTGGAATTCTGAGTGACCCAGTAGCACGAGATGTCGCCGGACTTCGGATCGATGCACGCCACGGGGTTGACCTGGGTCTCGCCCACCGCGGTGACGCCGTACTGCGACGAGCTGAAGCGGAGCGAACCATCGGCATGAACCTGCTGCACGAAGCAGCGGAGGCTCGGCACCGAGCTGTACCAGGTCGCGACAGCGCCGCCGGCATGGTCGGTGATGAGCTTGGGGAAGTTTCCGATCTGTACCGATCCGGCGGTGAAGATTCCGACATCGTTCGCGCCCCACATTTCGGTTCCGTCGGTATCGAACTTCTGTGCCTTCAAGGGGCGAGGCGAAGTGAAACCGCCGAAGCCGACGGTCATCAGCACGCACTGTCCGCTCGCGCCTCGAGCGTCTGACGCGACCAGCGAACTCGCGGCGATCCCCGTCGACCGCACCATGGTGTGGGACCACAGGATGTCGCCATCCGGGGAGAGTTTTCGAAGTTCGATCACCGACGGGCCGCTGTTGGGAAATCGCGTCCACGCCGCGACGCTGTTGCCGTCGCTGGTTGCGGCGATGGTCGGCGACGCCACGTCCTGTGAGTTGCCTGCGTTGAGCACCACGCCATCTCCCCAAGGCAGCGAGCCGTCGGCGAGCACTCGGTTGGCGACGATCTGAATCCCCGGGAGCGAGTCGCCCCGATACGCCAACAATGCAGCGCCACTGGTATCAACGGAAAGGCCGTACGACTGGGTCGAAGAGAAGGATCGCTCCGCCACAGTGATGCCTCCGGTCGTCCACTCGGGTGTGCCAGCGGGGGTTATTCGTTGGAGTGCGACGTCATAACCACCACCCGGATTGGTGAGCCAGGAGACGTAACTGGTGCCGTCGGGCAGCCGGGCAAGCAACGCCTGGTTCTGTGAACCATCGCTGGCGCCGATCGGGAGGTTGACCGCCGCGTCGTCACTCCATTGCGCGAACGCTCCGGCGGTCATCGCGGAGGTCAGCATCAGGGCGGCGGCGGAGTGGAAGATCTTCGAAGAGACGGCTGCAGAGCGGGGCATAACGTGATTCCCAGAACGACCGGAATCGGTCGGAGGCGTGAGTCGCGACTCCTTACCATAGCACCGGCCTCCGCCGATTCAATGCGGAATGTGGCTCGATTGGGAAACCCGTCCACGCGGCCACTGCGATGGCGAGAAACTCAATCGGCATCCCTCAAGGCGAGGTTACAAGACGTTCACGAGTCGGCGTTCGTCTCGGATCCCCGTGCCGGTCCTTCGGGCACCGGAGCCAATTCCCAGAGCTGCCTCACCAGTGCCGCGCCCTCGGGGTCGACCTCGCGGAGTTCGCTGCGGACGTAGGGATGGAAGTCGTTGGTGCCGTAGAGCGCCTCGGTGGTCTCGGCGAACCATTCCATCTGGTTGGTCAGGGCGTAGTGGCGTCGGGGCGTGCCGGAGATGTGACTGACTTTGTCGTAGACGCCTTGGTCCGCCATGTTCCGCCACGCGGCGATGATCTCCGGATCCTCGTAGCCGAAGACTTGGTCGTGGTAGCCGTGGGCGAGTTCGTGCAGCACCATCCACGGCTGGCCTTTGGTCCAGTCGAGGAACGCCTGGGCGTTGCCGATCTCGACCGTGCCTTCCTTGTCGGGGTTGTATCCGTTGGGAATCAGCCAACTCTTCGAGACGTGGTAGCACATGCAGGCGGTCTTATGCATGTCGAGTTCGACCCAGATTTCAATGTCCATAAGCCGAGCGAGCGCAGGCTTCGGAATGACCCGGGTGATCGCGTAGAGCTGGTGATCGAGCTCTTCGAGGGTCGCGGCGAGCAGGGCGGGGTTCTTGGCGGCGATCGCTGGATTCACTCGGACCGTCCAGCCTCGGATCTTTCGGGTGTCGTAGTCGGCGGTCGGCGTGGGGGGTGGCGCCGGTTCCCCGGTCACGGCGATCGCCGCGTCGTTGCAACACGGGGGGGTCGGGCCGGAGAGAAGAAGAGGCCCCGCAAAGGAGAGGACTGCGGTGAGGAATGCCGTGTGGAGTGCGGTGATCATGGCGTCATCCTGCCATGGAAGTGCGGGGGAGGCGAGTTTTCAATTCGAGGTCGGGATCGGAGCGGCGTGGCGGTAGGCTAGACCGCATGTCGCACCATCGTCACCATCCGTATATCGCGTGTGCCGTCCTTTCGAGTCTGGCGCTCGTTCTCGCTGTTGGCATGATCAGCCCTTCCGTCGCGGCGGCACCACCCACGGTCCACGCCGTGGCTGACGTCAGCCAAGAGTTCACCTTCTATATGGATGGTCGGTTCTACCGGCAGTATCTGGAAGGGGTCGGCGCGGGAACCCAGAACTGGGGCACCCTCTCCAAACTTGATCTCGACAACGTGAACCTGGTGGTACTGACTGACGGAAACCCCCGGATTCCCTATAGCCCGGCATCGATCGCTCATGTGAAGCAGTTCGTGGAGGCGGGTGGCACGGTGTTGCTGATGGGGGACGGCCGCGATCCGATGCCGCCCGGGCAAGTCCTGGCCCGCGAACTCAGCGGTGGATTCACGACCACGCAAGCGAAGAAGCCGATCGCCGGGGTCGGCGAACTCACGGGTGTTGACATCACCTTCCGGGGTGGCAACGTGCTCGACGTCGGTGCGCTCTGGACGGTTCTGGCGACGGACCACGACGATCGGCCGGTGCTCGCGGCGCGATCGTTGGGGAAGGGGCAGGTCGTTCTCGGCAGTCGCGGTTTGTTCGGTCAGAAGCCCGACGCGAGCGATCCGATCAACGCCGACTGGGTCACCCCGATGCTGGTCTCCCGTGCGGAGGCAAAACAGATTGATCCATCGAAGCGAATGCGGCCCACCCGCGCCGAGTTGAAAAAGGAAATCGGCCCGCTGACCTTGCAGTTCCAGGAAGGAACGGCGCCGTTTGCGGATGCGGTCTACGAGGTCTACGAAGAAGTCCGCCCGCATCTGGTGGAGATCACCGGCGTCGAACCGTCGCCGGGCATGATCAAGACGATGCTCATTCTGCCGACTGGCGGCGGGGGATTCTCGAGCGGGGTCTTGATCGCGATCGGGGCGTGGTGGGGGAATTACCCGGAGCAGCGGTACCCAATGGTCGAACTCATCGCCCATGAAGCCGGGCACTCCTGGGTGCTGCCGCATGCGGAGCCGTTGTGGAATGAACCGATTGCAACTTGGCTGGGCATCGAGACTGGCCGGCGAATGGGATTCAAGAAGGCCGACGAGACGATCGCGCTGCAGATCGCCAAGGCGAAACGCCGCGACCCGGACCTGACGAAGATGAATCCGATGGCGAAGGACGCGCATCGCGATGTCATCTGGGGCAAGTCGTACTTTGTTTTCGAGGAGCTCGAACGCATGCACGGGCCGGGGGCGATGGCCAAGTACTTCCAAACCAAACGCCGAGTCCTGTCGTCGGATCGCGAGGGCTATTCCATCGACGATGCGGTCGCGGTCTGGAGCATCGCAGTCGGCGAGAATCTCTTTCCGTGGTTCCAGTCACTCGCGTTCGATGTCGACCCCTCGAAAACCGACCTCGTGATCGACTGAAACGCCCGGCCGGGCTGGAGACGCTCAGCTCGACCTCGGCATGCGACTGGAGAGCCATCCGATGAAGGCGGGCTGGGCTCGCGAGGCGACGAGAATGTTGCCGGTTCCCTTGAATCGGAGCACCACGCCTTCGCCGGTCTTGACCGACCCCACGACCTTGCCGAGAAAACCACCGCCCTGGCCGGTCGAGAGCGAGGCGCTCATCTCGACGGTGCTGGGCCAGCCGACGACGTGTCCGCTGTCGACGATCAGTTCGCCGCCGGGCGGAATCGACATCTCCTGGATCGCGCCGAGGGCGGAGACGCAGAGTTTTCCGGTGCCCGAGACGTTCATGATGAAGAAGCCACCGGTGCCGCCAAAGAACGAGCCGCTGATGCTCTTGTTTCGCTTGGTGGCGATTTCGAGGGAATCTTCGGCGCACAGAAACGCACCGTCGGTCAACGACCAGGCATCGTCGTTCAGTTCGACGACCCGGACTTCGCCCGGATGGCCCGGTGCGAAGAGAATCCGGCCCGGTCCCTTCTCGGCGATCGCATGCTGCATGAAGAACGACTCGCCGGTGGTCGCGGCGCGAGCGAGCGATTTGAGCACCCCGCCTTTCGCCTTGCCGGTGAGGACAATGGTGTCCTCCATGGCGGCCATCGCGCCGCCCTCGGCGATGACCGTCTCACCTTGGGCGAGTTGGGCGGAGATGAAGGGGTCGGTCGTGCCTTGGATCGTGAATTCAGCCATTGGGGTATTTCGTGCGTCCGGTCGTTGGTTGGGTGAAAGAGATGATGATTGCTGGGATCGGGCGAGCGAGAATTTTATGCGTCTTGAGGGTTCACGTCACCGTTCAGCCGTCGACCGGTCGGAGCTCTGAGATGCGGATGTTCCGAACCCGCACGGTCATCGGCGCTCCTTGATGGACCTGCAGGGCAAGACTCCCCCGGGCCGCGGCGTTGGGATGGCGATCCTCGGTCGCCATCATTCGCGTTCCGTCGATCCAATGTTCGAGCCTGGGACCGACGGCGACAATCCGGTAGGTGTGCCACCCGTTCTTCTTCGCATCGGCATCGCTGGACTTCAGGTGCTTTTGCAGTTCTTGGTCGTCGCGTCGAGGTTCGATATTCTGCTTCGTTCCGTCCGGATCAAAGCGAACCGACTCTCCCCGTTGAACCGCGATGCCCCGGCCACGCGTCTCATAGAGGATGCCGCTGTACCGATGATCGATATCGAAGTCGGCCTGGTATCCGGAGAGATCATGGCCGTCGGTGACGTTGGGTCCGGCGGGAGTCGATCGGTACTGCATCCCGCTGTTCGCCCCCGCCCCTTCGAGCTTCATGTCGAATTCAAGCTCGAAATCCGCGAAGGTTCCAGCGTGATGAAGATAGGTCGTCGTGGTGCAGGGATTGTCGAACGTCGATTGCCCGACGATGGCGCCGTCTGCCACTGACCAAAACTTCTGGTCACCCTTCCAGTCGCGAAGCGACTTGCCGTCGAAGAGCGGAATGATCGGGCCCTTCTCGACGACTTGGTCGCCGACCCGAATCGTCGGGGGCGTGGCTTGCGGGGGGGCGGACGTGGCAGAACTGAGCGCAAGTGCGAGGATGAGTGCGATGGTTGAAATGGTTGTCATGGTTGTCATGGTTGAAATGGTATCGCGTGCGGTCACTCGGTTCGGATCTTCAGGAATTTCGATATATAGAGGTTCATGACCAAGACTCAATCCGACATTGAGAAGTACCTCTCCGGTCTTTCCGACGATCGCCGGCACGCGATCGAGGCGATCCGCGAGGTGATCAATCGAAATCTCCCGAAGGGCTACGAGGAAGGGATGCAGTACGGCATGCCGGCGTGGTTCGTGCCTCACTCGGTGTTTCCCGACGGGTATCACTGCGATCCAAAGCAACCGCTGCCCTTCGCAAGCGTCGCGAGTCAGAAGAATCACATCGGACTGTATTTTCTCTGCGTCTACCTGGACTCGGAGTTGCAGTCGTGGTTCGAGGCGGAGTGGCGGAAGACCGGAAAGCGATGGGATGCTGGTAAGAGTTGTGTTCGAGTGAAGACGCTTGAAGACATCCCGCTTCCGCTGGTCGGCAAGTTGATCAAGAAAGTCCCCGTGAAGAAGTTCCTGGCGAGTTACCTGCCGATTCGGCCCACTCCGAAGAAGAAGACGGTGACGAAGAAGGCCACCAAGAAGGCCGTCACCAAGAAGACTGCCAAGAAGGCCACCAAGAA
>CALFOM010000210.1 GCA_937919685.1 uncultured Phycisphaera sp. | reverse complement strand
ATGACTGAAGAAAAAAACAACCTCGCCGATCTCTTTGCCGCCTGCTGGAAAGACGACGCCTTGAGAACTCGCTTTATCGCAGATCCCGCGGCGGTGCTCAAGGAACACGGCATGCACGTCCCTGATGGCATAGACGTCAAGGTGGTCGAGAACGCCGACAACTGCGTGCATATCACGCTGCCAGCGGCGCCTTCCGGAAAGATGGAACTCTCAGACGCAGAGTTGGCATCTGCCGCAGGTGGCGGGGGAAGCTGGGATGCAGGGTGCAACACGTCCTTTCAGGTCGGCTCGAAATGCCCGAATTGTGCGCCGCAGTAGGGGCCCCAGTCATCATCCCGATGAGGCATCCTGTCGGTTGGGGTGTCCGGAGTGATTTCATACCAATGAAATTCGGCTCGGACCTCTTTCGACCGCACCGTCGTCTTTGAAAAGCACCGCGATCCGCCTTGAGGCGGATCGCGGTGCTCGTTCATACGATCGTGAATTTTTTCGAAACGGTCGCGAAGCTCAGATCCGATCATCACCTTCATCAGGCAGATCGGCAGGATCGAACCCTTCCAAGCTCCCAACGTCTTCAGCGTCCGAATCACCGGCACGATTTCTACCGGCTTTCAATTCAGAGAGTTCGAGGCGTCGGCGCTGGCTGAAGACCAGACGGATCGGAACTTCACTGTAGGGGAGTTCCTCGTGCAACCGGTTTAGGATGTACCGCTCGTATCCACCCTTGAACAGGTCGGGTTTGTTGACTACCAGAACGATCGTGGGGGGGTGAACCGCGACCTGACTGACATAGAGGATCTTGGCACGGGTTCCGAGTCGTGAGCTGGGTCCTCGCCGATCCAGGATCTCCTTGAAGACGGCATTCAACCGCCCCGTGGATTCCCGGTGGCCGGCCTGCTCAAACAGGTTCAGGACCATCCGGAGGGCCGGGCGGACACCTTCGCCGTCGGTCGCAGTCATGCGGATGATCGGCGCATAGCCGAGGCCGGGAAGTTCCTGTTCTAGGTACTCGAGGTAGTCGTCAAGGACGAGATCGTCCTTGGTGAGGTCCCATTTATTGAGAATGATCGCGACGGGCTTGAATCGGTCGACGATCTCCTTGGCGAGTTTCTTTTCGATCTGACTGATCGGCTCGGTGGCGTCGATCATCATGAAGACTACATTCGCACGATCAAGAGAATCGATGGTTCGTTGGTGTGCATACGCCTCAATCTGATTCGACCAACTCTTCTTCTTTCGGAGACCGGCGGTATCGATGACGGTCAGGGTTCGGTCGCCGATGCGGACTTGGACATCGACGGCATCCCGGGTGGTCCCGGCGATCTCGCTGGTGATGACTCGCTCATAACCAGCCATGGCGTTGACGAGCGTGCTCTTGCCGGCGTTCCTTCGACCAACGATCGCGAGTTTGATCTCTGGGTCGATGTGTAGCGCGGAAGCCGGATCGATTTGATTCCAGAGGAATTCGAAGAAGAGTCGTTTCTTGAATCCCGACTTGGCGCTGGTGATCTCGGGAATTCCCAGTCCGAGGGCCGCGAACTCCATCGCGTCGGCTTCCCATGAGTCGCTGTCGACCTTGTTCGCCACCACCACAACCTTGTCCGCCCGGCCAGATGTCCGGAGCATGCCAGCGATCGTCTCGTCGAGTCGGGTCGGGCCTGCTTGCGCGTCGACCACGAAGAGAATGAGATCGCTCTCTTCAGCCGCGCGTTCGATCTGGGATTCGATGGCCTTGGTGAGCGTTGAGAGGTCGGCGCCGATGTCGTCGAATCGGGCGTCTTCTGAGCCATAGACTCCGTACCCGCCGGTATCGACGATCTCTGCGTAGCGGGAGACGGCGCCTTCGATTTCGACGGGAGGCCGGATCTCGACGAAACGACTCACTCGATCCCGAGTCACCCCGGGGGTCGGGTCTACGATCGAGACTCGGGAACCGGCGAGGCGATTGAAGAGGCTCGACTTGCCGACGTTTGGCCGGCCGACGATGGCGATTCGTGGAAGGGACATAGGAAGAAGATTGTATCCGGCCTTCGTTCCAGGATCGGCTCGTGCGGTGATCAGTCCTCTACAGCCCCCCGCGACGCGATCAGGAGGGCATTCGAGGTCGTCAGCCCTTCGTCGTAGTCGCTGGACTCCATTCGGACTTCGAATCCCAGGCTTCGAAGTCGATCGCGGATTGGGTCGACCCACGGGTGGGGACCGCCTTCGTCCGAGGCCATGATCACGGCCGGAAAGAGCCGGAGTTCTTGGCGGGTCACCCGGGCAAGCTCAGTCACCGCGTCAAGGTGGAAGGCAAGGTCGAGCGCCTTCGACGACTCAACAAGGCCCCCATTTTCCACCGATGCGTAACTGAAAAGCAGGTGGGCGGAGAAGGCCATGTCGAAGGATTGGTCCGCGAATGGCAAATTCGGAAGAGATGCCGCGACATACCGACCATCATCGGCGTCGCCCCCAGGTCCGTGTCGGCGAAAATCAACGAGGAAGTGCTCAAGTGCCTGGTGTTTTTCGGCCGTCCATGTTTCGGGATCGCTGCTCGCCAGACCGGCGTCACTTGATTCGATCGCGGCCATCGTGTCCTCGATGTCCTTGAGCCCGGTGCGCCGCATCTCCTCGACGGTGAACGCCATCATTGGATCGACGCCGATCGCGTCGATGCCTGCGTCGTGACACGCACCGATGAAACTCGCCGGACCGCAGGGGCAATCCAGGATTCGCAAGCCGGCCAGATCCGCGAGCGAGAGTTTCCAGATGCGGGCGTATTCCTCTGCGGTGCGACCGAAGAAGACGATTCGGGGGAGTCGAAGGCGCGGCATGGGGCAGTTTTTCCTCAGCAGCCGACGCGGTCGGCGGCGGCTCGGATGGCATCGATGCAGCGGTCGATGTGTTCGGTCTGATCGACACTGATTTCTTCAATGCCGAGTGCGATGTCGCTGCGGCTGACTGCCGCGGCAAAATTCTTGTCCTTGAGTTTCTTCTTCACGCTTTTCGACTTGAGATCCCCGACGCCATTCGGGCGGACCTTGGCGCACGCGACGATGAATCCCGCGAGTTCGTCGCAGGCGAAGAGGTGCTTCGCCATCGGCGTGTCTCGCTCGACGCCGGAGTACAACGCATGGCCGAGGATCGCCTGAAGAATCGGCTCGTTCACGTCTCCGCGGGAGCGGAGAAATTCGACCCCTACGAACGGATGCTCGGCCTCGGTCGGGTGCTTCTCGTAGTCGAAGTCGTGCAGCAATCCGGCAACCATCCAGTCGTCGGCGTCTTCGGGAGCGTGAATCGTGGCATGGGCGGACATGCAGGCGGCGACCGCCTCCATGTGGCCGCGCAGCGATTCACTGGCGACCCATTCGTGCATCAGGGTGCGGGCTTGGTCAGGAGTCATGAGTGCGATCTTACCGGCGTATCCCGCCGGACATCGATCTTCGCACTTGATCAACCCGCGCGGCGCGATCACCTCGGACCGTGATCACCGGCACGTTTACGAGCCGCGCTGAAGGCAGAAGCAGGTCGTCCAGTATTTGGTCGACCCGACGACGATTCGATTCGTCGAGGTAGCGAAAACCGTCGTTTCGATTTCCCACGCCGTCTTCCAAAGGGACGAAGACCATCAGATCCGCGTTCGCAAGCGCCGCGCGAACTTTCGGCCGAAGTTCGGCGAGGAAATCGGGATCGATTTCGCCTCCGATTTCCATCGACAGAATGGCATGGGCATAGGCGTCGAGTGGCGATCGGTCGAAGAGCACGTGATCGCCGGGGCTGGTTGCAGCCAGTCGCTCCATTCCGTAGGCCACGAGTCTTTGTTCCGCCCGCCGGGTCGGAATGGCCGGCGGTGGCTCACCGGTCGCGCGGGCCACGGCGCGGATCGGCTCCTCCTCGACTCGAAACTCCGGGCAGGCGGCGCGCAGATCCTCGACGAGCGTCGTCTTTCCGACCGATTGTGTTCCCGCGAAGACGATTCGCATCGAGTCGGTCCTCAGCGCAGGAGGTTTCGCCCGGTCATGGCAGCCGGTTGGGGAATGCCGAGCATGGCGAGCAGCGTGGGCGCGATGTCGGCGAGTCGACCTTCCGCGGCGAGGCTTCGGTTCCGCCATGGTTCGCCGATCACGTGAAGCGGAACATCGAAGTTGGTATGCGCCGTCTGAGGGCAATCGGCCTCGAAGTTCCACATCTGCTCCGCATTGCCATGGTCGGCGGTCACGATCAGTCCGCCTCCGCGGGCGAGCGTCGCGTCGATGATTCGGCCGACGCATTCGTCGACCTTCTCGCATGCTGCGATTGCGGCATCGAGGTTGCCGGTATGGCCGACCATGTCACCGTTGGCGAAATTCACCACAATGAGCCGTTCGCAGTCATCCGCGGCGAGTCGTTCGAGAACCGCCGACAAGACGCCGTCCGCGCTCATTTCCGGCTGCTGGTCGTAGGTGCTGACTTCGGTAGGACTCGGAATGATCGCCCGGGTCTCGCCGGGGAATGGCTCTTCCCGGTAGTCGTTGAAGAAGAAGGTGACGTGCGGGAATTTCTCCGTCTCGGCGCAGCGGAACTGCGAGAGTCCGGCATCGGCGATCGTGGCGCCAAGGATGTCCTTCATCCGTGGCGGCTTCTCAAAGATGACTTCCATGGGCAGTCCGGATTCGTACCGGGTCATGCCGGTGAAGCGAAGATTCTCAAGGCGCCTTCCGCGATCGAATCCGCCTCGTTCCACGGCCGACCAAGCCTCGTCGTCGAGGGTGAATGCCTTGGTGATTTCCCGGGGGCGGTCGCCTCTGAAGTTGAAGAAGATCACCGAATCGCCGTCGCTGATCCGGGTCGCTGCGATGGCGGCATCGTTCGGGCCGATGCCAGCGGGGTCGACGAATTCATCGCCGTGAAGGGATGGCTCGCTTGGATTCGCGTAATACGCCGCAAGTGCAGTTGCCACATCGTCGTATCGTCGAACGGTCGGCCCGGTCAGGCAGCGATAGGCCGGTTCAACGCGATCCCATCGATGATCTCGATCCATCGCCCAGAATCGACCCATCACCGATACCACCCTCCCGATGCCGTGGGCCTCGATTCCCCGCTGGAGTTCCTCGAGGTAGCCCAGACCACCGGTGGGAGGGGTATCCCGACCATCGGTGATCGCATGGATGAGCACGCGATCCGAGGGAAATCCACGTCGCCCGGCCGCCTCCAGCAGGGCGATGAGATGGTTGAGATCGCTGTGGACGAGCCCATCACTCACCAAGCCAAGCAGATGGACGTTTCCGCCGGTTGATTCCGCATGGCCGAAGGCGTCCAGAAGGGCGGCTCGCTCGAAAAAATCCCCTGATCGCAGCGAATTGGTGATTCGCATCAATTCCTGATCGACGATTCGGCCGGCCCCGATGTTCTGGTGGCCGACCTCCGAGTTGCCCATCACCGGGCCATCCTCGCCGATGGGGAGACCCACGTCCTCGCCGCTCGTACGGACCAGCATGGAAGGCCAGGCGGCTTCGATGGCATCCGCGATGGGAGTCTTGGCTTGGAGAACGGCGTTGAAGTCCGCCTGCTCGGGATGGGGATTACGTCCCCATCCGTCACGGATCACCAGGACCGCTGGCCCGTGCTTGGGCAGAATCTCGAGGGGAATCTCATCCATGCTTGGAGACTATCTGCGACCGGCGGATGCCGCCCGGATCATCCTCCGGAAGCCATCGGTTCTCGTGGCCTTGCTTGCGTCGGGACCGTTGCGATGGCTACCCTTCATTTATGCCCGCAGACGCCGCCCCCCGAATTGAGAACTCCCCGATGCTCAAGGATCGTTACGAGGACGTTCTCCGACGGGTCGGAGAGGCGGCCCGGAAGTTCGGCCGTCGCCCCGAGGACATCATCGTGGTCGCGGTCACCAAGAAGGCCTCCATGGATCTGGTTCGGGAGCTATTCGACCTTGGGCACCGGCATTTCGGGGAGAACCGGGTTCAACAACTCGCCGCTCGGGCCGCCCAGATCGAGGAATACCGGGAACGGATCGTCGAACATCCGGGATCCAGTGGTCGGTCGGCACCGGAGAGTCCGCTCTGGCACATGGTCGGAGCCTTGCAGCGGAATAAGGTCCGTAAGGCGATCGAGACCTGCCGATTGATTCACTCCGTCGACAGCCTGCGACTTGCCGAAGAGATCCAGATTCAGTCATCGAAGCGAGATCGAGTCACCGAGGTGCTCATCGAAGTCAATTTCGGTGAGGTTCAGAAGAGCGGCATCGCGGCCCCTGCGGTTCGGCATTTGGTGGATCAAATGGGGTCGATGTTGAACGTTCGAGTCCGCGGCCTCATGTGCATGGCACCCGAGACCGAGGATTCGGCATTGGTTCAGAACACCTTTGAACGATGCCATGAGGTCTTCGAGGACGTTCGAAAGTTCATTCGCGAGTCCGATCGGATCGACATCCTCTCCATGGGGATGAGCAATGACTTCGAGACCGCCATCGAATGCGGCGCCAACCTCGTGCGAATCGGCCACGCAATCGTGGGTGAGCCGGTGGTGGAGAGCGGGGAAGACGAGCCGGATCTCGATTGAGAGAATCGGTGATTCGTGCGGTGGCGACCTTCATCCGAGGCATGATCAAGGCATGATCGAGGCATGAGGCCTGCAATGCGGGGTCAACGAAGAGTCTCAAGAAACATCAAGCAACATGATGAATCAAGTCAGGACCGGACGAAGCCAACAGCCTCGCCCGGTCCTTCGGTCTGACTCGAGTGTTCTCGCGGATTCAGAAGCCGTATGAGAAGCCCATGGTGATCCACATCGAGTTCCAGGTTCCCCCGGCTCCGGGGGAACTGTCGTACTCGTCTCGCAGTGAGAAGTAGAGGTTCAGGTTCTCCATCATCTCCAAGGCGACGTTCACCCGGAGTTCCAAGACCGCGAGATAACTGTCGAAGTCTTGGATGCTGTTCTGGATTTCGACGGAGCCTTGAAAGTTGATCCCTTTCCGGATCTGCCACTTCCAGTTTGTGCCAGCGACCGATCGAGTGGTCCAGCCGTTCTCAGAACCTTGATCGTCCCACGTGGTACCGGCACCAGCCTTTAGATTCCAGGTCAGGTCATCGGTGCGGTAGAGGAAGTAGCCGGGGCCGGCGAATGCCTTGAGCCGTTGCCGATAGATCTCGGTCTCGTTGTACTGGTAGCTCCCCTGTGCGAACCAGTTCCAGGCGCTTCCCTTTTCGAAGAGCTGGTCGTATTCGGTCTGCAGGATGAAGAAGTTGTCCTGAATCGAACCGTCATCCTTGTTGTAGATGTACTTGAGGTTCGAGTTCCAGTTGAATATTTCGTCAGCTCGTGATGCACTGGCGTTGAAGTTGAAGCCAAGGGTATTCGTGTCGGTCCGGCTTGCGGTGAGGCCCATGCCGATGGTTCCAGTCCAGGGGCTTTTTCCCTCGACGACCGGCTCCTCGGCGTCAGCATCTTGAGCGATGCCGAGGATCAAGGTCGTCGTCGGTGGGACGTTTGGGTTGTTTAGAAGAAGGTCGGTGGGGGCGATGGGCACTGGAACCGCGAGAATCGCGGCAGCAGTCAGGAGTGAAAACGGATCCATGGGGGTCCTCCGGAAGGAAGAAAAGAATGAAAGAGGCCGATTCTCTCGGGCGTCGAACCTGCGGAACTGTTTCGACGGGCTATCCACATGGGATTCCTGAGCCGAGAATCAAAACGAGTCGTTGAGGCCCATGGTCAGCCATACCTGGTTCCAACTATCGCCCGGCGACGGGGTACTGTCGTACTCATCGCGAAGAGTGAGGTCGAGACCGAGGTTGTTGAGCTTGCTCACCGTGATCGTCAACTTCACTTCGAGGACGACCAGATACTCGGAATACGCGCCGATGTCGTTCTCGATCGAGGCGTCTGAGGTCAGTCGTACGAGATCATTGATCCTCCAGTCAGCGGAGTATCCGAAGAGTGTCCTTGGAATGACGTCACTATTGCCGTTCCGGTCCTTGGAGACACCCAGACCACCTTTGAGCAGTAGTTTCAGAGAGTCGGTTCGAGAGACGAGGTATCCGAGCCCCCCGAATGCCTTGGTTCTGGTCTTGTACGCCTCGGTCTCGTGGTACTGGAAACTCGCCTGCGCCAACCAGAGCCAGTTCGGGTGGTCGCCGAGAAGCCGTTCGTAGTTGGTCTGGATTACGCCGAAGTTATCCTTGACCTCGTGGTCATCGAAGTTGTAGATGTACTTGAGGCTGGTCTCCCACTTCGAATTCTCATCGTTGCGGGCGAAACTTCCGTTGAGGTTGGCGCCGACGGTGATGTCGTCGGTTTGGCTGTAACTGAGACCGGCACCGATCGAGCTTGTCCACGGGGATGTCGGGGGCGTCGCCTCCGTCGCCAGGGGCGTGTCCGCAGCATCGTCCTCATCGCCCAATCCCACGACGCTCGGGGCTTCGAAGATCAACGAGGAGATGGAAGGAGTCTCGGCCGCGGCCTGCCCGGCGATCAACATCGCCAAGACGGCGCAGGCGGAGGTTATGAGCAGGAGATTCGCGGTTTTCATCCGGGTCAAGGTGCCGAAAACGGAAGTTCGGTATTCTTCTCGAGCATTGGTCCCCGGTCGATTCCGCTGATTCGGAGATGACGAACCAGAGGGTTCCTGTCAGGATGTTGATCATGAATCCAGAGAATCCCGACGAACGTCCCGAGTCGACGGAAGAGCCGAAGTCCGAGGATAGATCCTACGAAATGGATCCCATGCCTTCCGAGGATGTGACGGACACTCCCGACTCACCGGAAATCACGACGCAAGACTCCGAGGCATCCGGCGGTGACGGCCCGACCGATGAAATCCAGATCGAGGTCGAGGAAGATCCGGCGCCGACCTTGCTGACCTGTCCGGCGTGTCGCGAGCCCATGCCGGGGTCAGATCAGGTCGTCTGCCTGGCCTGCGGGTACGACCTCGTATCCAACACTCGTTTGGGCGATACGAAGAAAAAAGACAAGTCGAAGCATGGCGGAGGACGCTTCGCCGTCGTTGATTCCGAGGCGGAGGCATCCGAGGAGGTCGAGGGATCGATCATGCCTCGATCGAACCACCGGCTCTGGTCGATCATTGCTGGGGTGGCGGCGCTGGTGATGATGTTTGCGTTGATCGCCGGTTGGTCGTCGCTCTTCCCGAGTGAGGACGGTCGATTCCGAAACAGCGACGGCCTCTTCACCCTTGATGCGCCGCTGATCAAAGTCCGGCTACTGGCCGTCATTCGGTTCCTCGTCGCCTCGGCGGTGGTGATCGGTTGTGGCATCCTGGCGCTTCGACTCGCCGCCTGGCTTGAGAACCGGCCGTTTGGATCGGTGACGGGCATTCTCTCGCGAGTCACCGCGATCGTCGCAGTGGCGTCATTGGCGAGGCTGATCCCGATCGAGTCCGGTCTGCTTCAGACCATGACCCATCTGCTCGTCGGCGTGGGGGCGGTGGTGGGCGGAAGCATGCTGATCCTGAACCTCCGCGATCGGATCGCGATCATCCATTTCACGGCGTGGGCACTGCTGCTCCTGATCATCGTTCCCGCCGCTCGGTTGGTCGCCTGGTCGATACCGTTGGGCTGATTCGCGAGTCTGGATGCGCCGTATTGCGGCTTTTAGTGGTGCCGGGCGGGGTTTCCGAAAGCTCGGACATCATCCGGAAGATCGCTGGTGACCACGCTCCCGGCGCCGATCGTCACGCGATGTCCAACAGTGATCGCAGGGAGAATGGTGGCATTCGAGCCCACCAGAACCTGATCGCCGACCCCGGCATTCCCCAGCACGATCGCGCCAGGAGCGAGGTGGCAGTATTCCCCGGTGCGTGCGTCGTGTTCGAGGATTGCGGCGGTATTGATGATCGTTCCGGCGCCGATCACCGCCCGGGCATTCACGACCGCGCGGGGGCCGATGAAAACGCCGTCGCCGATCGTCGCCGATGGCGAGACGACGGCCGTCGGGTGAACAACGCTGGCAGCATGGGCAAAGTGGTTTCCAAGCCATCGGCGGCGAAGTCCCGCATCCCCGATCGCAGCATGAACCCGGGCGCCTCGGCCGAGCAGTTCGTGCAGAGAAGGGTCTGGATCCTCGGGGGATCCGAGCCAGGGCACGCCTCCGAAGGGAGGTCGCCCGTCGGCGATGGGACGCATCGCGTCCACGACCCCGACCAGCACGAAGCCCATTGCCACCGCGGCGTCCGCCACTACGGCGGCGTGACCACCGGCGCCGAAGAGGATGAGTTCACCGTGTTCGTTCATGACGTGCCTTCCCGATCAAGACGTCTGAGGCGGTTGAAGGTCTCTTCGGGGTCCCCGTCATTGGAGATCTTCTCGGCCACGGTGGGATCCCAGCCTCGGTGATATCGGGCAATCGGCAGGTTTCCATACACGGAACCGCACCGGTAACAGACCAGACGGGTCCGAGCAACGACGAGCACGCCGATGTCAATGACCAGCACGACGACCAGCAGGCTGAGAACCCAAGTGCTCGTCGCGAAGCCCAGCAGACTCACCGTCGCACCCGCGATCGCGATCAAGGCGACGAAGGGCGTCACTTGCGGGAGGGATCGCGAACGGTAGAGATGGCTGTCGCCGCAAGCGATGCAGGCTCGAAGGTTGCCGGCATCGTCCACGGCGTTGTCCCACTCGAGAAAAATGTCCCGGTCGGCATCGCCGGGACGGACGCGAATCGGTCGCGTCGCCTGATCGATCTCGACACGCCCGAGGCGGGTCCCGTCCTGAGTCCGGACATCCACGTGCATCGGGCGAATGGTAGTCGTCGGGACGGTACGGCGCCCGTTCGCGCGTCAATCCGCGACTTCTGGCGCTACCGGGCTTGCCGATCATGGCGTGGGGCGTCATATTTGGCGTCGATGCATGACTGGACCCGAATTCTGACCGGCCGATTCATTGTCTTCGATGGTCCTGATGGATCGGGAAAGTCGACGCAACTGGCGAAGTTCACGAGTTTCTGTAACAGCCACGGCGTGGTTCCGGTCGAAGTCCGGGAGCCGGGAGGGACGCCGATCGGTGAGGCGATCCGGGGTGTGTTGCTCGACCCTCGATACGAAGAGATGGATCTTCGATGCGAGATGCTGCTCTACATGGCCAGCCGATCCCAGTTGATGGATGAGCGAATCCGCCCCGCACTTGCAGAAGGTCGATTCGTACTTGCGGATCGCTTCATCTCGTCGACCCTGGCCTACCAAGGCACTGCCGGGGGGCTTGATCCCGAGGAAATCATGGCGGTGGGACGAGTCGCGACGCGGGGTTGCGAACCGGATCTGGTGGTGATCTTCGATGTCGATGAGGCCACTGCAGCGGGGCGACTTCCCGCGCAACTCGACCGCATGGAGTTGAAGGGGTCGGCATTTCACCGTCGGGTCAGGCAGGGTTATCTCGCCCAAGCCCAACGAGCACCCGATCGGCATCTCGTGATCGACGCCACCGCCGACGAGGATTCGGTTTTTCAGGCCATGCTCGAGGGGCTCGGATCTCACCTGAGCGGTCTGGCGGGCTGAAGGGTCAACTTCAGCGTTTGGACTCCGAGGATCGGTCCTTGAGTCGGGATTCGATCAATCTGACCGTCTCCTCGACCACTCGTTCTAGATCATCATTGACCACGAACGCGTTGTAGGCGCCGCAGGTGCGAGCGGTCGACATCTCGTGCCGCGCTTCGGAGAAACGTCGTTCGATCGTCGCTTCGTCCTCCCGGCCTCGGGCTCGCAGGCGTCGCAGAAGCTCGCCTTCATCCGGAGGAAGGATGAACACGCCGAAGGCGTCGGGCGTGTTAGCACGGACCTGGATCGCGCCCTGCACATCGATGTCGAGTACGACCAGCCGGCCTTCTCGAAGCCGATCTTCGACGGGGTCTCTCGGGGTTCCATAGGAAGAGCGACCGAATACCTGTGCGAATTCAAGGAAACGACCTTCATCGATCCAGCCTCGGAAGGTCGGTTCATCGAGGAAGAAGTAGTCGACGCCGTCGGTTTCGTGGCTCGAGCATTCTCGGGTCGTCGCGGAGACGCTGAAAACGCCGTTGAACCGGTCGATGATTCGATGCACGATGGTCGTCTTGCCGACTCCGGAGGGTCCGCTCACCACGAGCAGGAGGCCGCGTCGACTTGCGGGCGCCTCGGGCGAGTCGACGGTGTCGGGCATCAAGGACTCCGGCGGCTCCGAGGACGACGTCGCGGGCGGACCCGCCGAGGCTCCGGGCGGTGGCGGCGAGGTGGGTGGATCACTCGAGGTGGGTGGCATGGGTGGCGGGGCCATGACGGAATCCTACCGAGGTGCGGCGGGCTGTCGGGAGTTTCGACGGGTCATCCGCAACGCTCAGGTCGATTTTGAGACGATCCACCTCCGAGGTCAATCAATGGACCTGCCGGGTACAGTACGAATCCGATGAGTGAAACTTCTACGAAACGAGAGACCGACATTCCCGAGACCATCCAGTCGCTGCTGGTGGCATTTGCGATTGCGCTGGCGTTCCGGGGGTTTGTGATCGAGGGTTTCGTGATCCCGACCGGTTCGATGGCTCCCACGCTGATGGGCGAACACGTGCGTTTTCAGACGCCGGACACCGGATACGAGTACGCCTTCGATCCGACGAATCTGCGTCGGGGTGTGAGTGAGAATCCCCAGAATGAGCTGCCGATCTTCGATCCGATGATTAGCGAAGACCGTGCCATAAACGAGATGCCCGGGTATCGCCTGCTCGGGAATATTCGGATGGGCGATCGTGTCCTCGTGCTCAAGTACCTCTACGAATTCTTTGAACCGGATCGCTGGGACGTCGTGGTCTTCAAGAATCCTGTCGATCCGATCGGGCCGAGCCAGAATTACATCAAGAGGCTCGTCGGCCGTGGAGGCGAGCAGGTCCTGCTCGCGGACGGCGACGTCTTTACGGCGCCGACCGACGGTGTTTTGTCTGACTTCCGGATCGCCCGTCGTCCGCGATACATCCAGGAAGCGGTCTGGCAGCCCGTCTACGACTCCAATTACGTTCCGCTTGATGCTGGTGCGGTCGAGAAGCGGATCAAGCGCCGATTCGACGGCCCGCCATTCAAGCCATCGCAGACCACCGCATCTGATTGGCAGATCACCAACACGCGAGACTGGTCGTTCGCCGCCGAGACACCCACTCGGCTCGACTGGGCGGAAGATCAACTCCCGATCGACGACTTCAATGCCTACAACGTCTATCGATATCCACCGCTTCGCGGTGAGCGTCGGCTGAGCCTTCGCGAACTTGATCCCGTTTCCGATCTTCGGCTCACCGCGGCGATCGTCCCGAACGATGCCGGAAAATTCAAGACCTCACTGGAGCTCGCCACTCGCGGGCATCGATTTGTTTTCAGTCTGGATGGGGGAACGGCAAAGGTCGAAATGTTCGATATCGATGGTCGTTCGCTCCGCGAGGTGTCCGGAACTTACGAGCCCGGTACGGGTGGATTGCTCGACGTTGAGTTCGCCCATATCGATCAAGCGATGATCATCGCCGTGGGTGGCAAGGATGTGGCGAGCCTCGAGTACGAGTGGGATCCAATGACTCGTCTTGAGAACGCATTCGACGCATTTGACCTTGAGCGATACCGGGCCAATCCCACCGGTGCCGAAGTCCGGCGGCCACGAATGACCTGGAACTTCGAAGGATCCCCGTTCACCGTTCGCCGGGTGCGGGTCGACCGTGACCTCTTCTATAAAGCCGGGCGCCTGGATACCCGGCAGCAGGCGGCGGCGAACGGGGAGCGCATCGATGGCATGCTCTTTGCCACCGATCCGCTTGAGCCGGCAAAGCTCGGCCCCGATCAGTTCCTCATGCTCGGTGACAATTCCGGCGCCAGCCGCGATTCTCGATACTGGGGACGGCCGCACCCGTTGGCGGTCAGTGCGACCGGCGATGACACGCCGTTTATCGTTCACCGCGATCTTCTGGTGGGGAAGGCATGGTGTGTTTACTTCCCTGCGCCGAATCGCATCGAAGGAACCGGCTATTCCGTCGTGCCGGACATCGGCCGAATGCGGTTCATCCGCTGAACCACATTCGACGCCCCTCGCACGCGCAGGCGATTTTCTTGCAGAAGGTTATTCCAGTGCTCTGCAATCGCGGCACTCGGAATATGTGATCCATTCATCTCCAACAAGGGCCTGAATCAATGAACCGCACAGAACAGCGAATGGAAGCACTCGAAAAGCAAGTCCGTGGCCAGCGTCGTTGGAATCTCGCACTCGGTGCGGTGATCGTCGTCGGCGGGCTCTTGGCAGCGACGAGTTCGCAGTCGGTTCCCGAGGTCATTCAAGCAAAGAAGTTCGAAGTGGTGAATGACCAAGGCAGGGTGATTGTTCTGATGAACTCGGTCGTCCACGATGACGAGCAGTACGGTTTCATCACGACGCGGGACGGGAACGGCCAGACGCTGGTGGAACTCGGGGCGACGGTGAAGGGGGAAGGGCTGATCAAGACGCAGAACGGTCGGGGTGGAACGCTCGTCACGCTGGCCGCGAATGCCGAGGGAAACGGATTTGTCAAGACTCAGAACGGCCAGGGTGGAACGCTGGTGGCGATCGCCGCGACGGTGGGTGGCGAAGGGGTCATCAAGACCCAGAACGGCAACGGTCAGACGCTGGTGCAACTGGGTACGACCGTCGAGGGCGAAGGCATGATCAAGACTCAGAATGGCAAGGGCGGCACGCTGGTGAAGATTGGCACCTACAAAGGCGTTCGCGGTGGCTACGTTGAGACGTTTGATCAGCGGGGTGCGCCAACCTCAGAGATCCCGGAAGAATCTTGATCGGCCGCTGAGATCAGCCTTCGAGCCTCTCCCGAGGCGGAAGCGTTTTTCTCGTAACCGCACTTCATGCTCGCAAACCACAAGGCGTCACTTCCCCCCCCGGGAATTTCCGCATCGCTTCTTCGAGTGGCGTGTTCGACGCCGTACGCTGGTCCGTAGGGAAAAGCGGATCCGAACCGAAGCGAGATTTCGGAATCGAATTCGTCGGGGGCGCTTTCGAGAGGTCGTGCGATGATCAATCTACGTGGCGTGAATGGGATGCGGTGTCTTTTCGAGGAAGGCTCGCAGGCGAGTTGGAGTTCGGTGCGCCGATCAACCGTCGGAGCGGTGGTCGGTGGTTTGGGGACGGTTTTTGTCGCGGGTATGGGCGGGTGCATGGTCGATTGCGAAGATTCCTACTGCGACATCGTGCGTGCTGGCGGAACCGCGGTTGAAGCTTGGTATTTCCATTGTTGCCTTCATCCGGACGACCCATCCTGCGTCGATCTTCCCGATCGTATTGCGCGATTTTCATTCCTCGCCGCCGAGGCAAGGCTGGCGTGCGAGGCGAACAACTGGGATCGAATTCGAGAAATCTGGCGGGACTTCCGACAGGTGGTTCCGTTGCAGTTCGTCTCGGTCGTTTGGAAAGAACTCTGCGAGCGAGAGGTCGCCTGGGGCGAAAACGCATGGTCTCCGTTTGGGGCGGGGACAGAGTTCGACTTCGCGGTGACGCTCGACGAAGTCACGCCGCCGCAAGTGGTGCTGTGGACCGGCGACCGGCCTGGCTCGGTGGAGATCAATCGGTCGTACCTGATCCGCGAAGGATCAAAGATCACCATCGGAACGAATCACAACTTCACCACGGCAAAGCTGCAGGGGCGACTGACGCTCGCGGAATCGGTGAACGCCATCGGTGATCTCGAAGACTGGTGCCGCAATCACCGCCCGGTCGAGCTCGCGTGGACCCTCGACTCAGACGGTTGGTCTGGGTCGATCGAGCTCGACCCAGGATTTGAAGGGAACAGAGTTCGATTTGATACGGCTTCGACGGGGACCATCGGCGTCGCGGTGCGGTTATCCATCGGCCGCGAGGACCTCCACGAAATCTCGACCGATGGTCTCTTCGAATACGCCTATCTGGAACTGCCATTCCACTTGAACGAACACGGCGAGTTGAAGATCGCTCCGGATGGACCGCTCGATGGTCTGCAATTGATCCCACTCGATCCGCGATTGGAAAGTTCCTTGCGGTCAGAGGAGATGAGGGACGGTTCCGGCGACGATGAAGGATGCTCGGCGTTCGCCCATGAACGGGCCGAGGCATTCCTCGCCGCACACCCCAACTGCGATGTCGGCATCTCCGTCGGGGCCGCGCCCGGGAATTGACTGACGCATTGTTCAATCCGAGGAACCAACCGACCGGCGGTGGCGTCAATCAGATAAAGGCCCTGATCGGCATGGCTTTTATCACCGCCGGTTGGTTTCCTCGCCGTGGATGTCCGTCATGTCCATGGCGTCCAAGGCCCGGATGGTCCGGGAACCTGCGAATATCGGGGTTGAAGCGTAGTTTCTCGTTCCCTGGCGTCGCTCGTCGTTGCGTCACCCCGAACGGGGGGTCAGGATTGGGTTCTTCGGTTGAATCCCAGATCACCCCGGTGGTCTGGCTCTTCTGCTCGTTTGCTCTTTGATCACTGCCATCGCTCAATTGTCACTCCTTGGAGTTCCCGATGCGTCGTCTTCCTCTGATGATCGTTCCCGCCTGCGTTCTGATTGCCGCGTCTGCGGATGCCCAGCAGTTCTTGGACGGGACCGCGGCCCGCTTTCCAACGCAGACGGACTACAGCAATCAGTTGTCGTTCTGCGATGTGGACAACGACGGCGATCTTGACATCGCCTTTGCCGACGGCCAGGGCTACTCCTCTGCCGGCGCCGCACTTCGCGCGAAAATCTACATCAACGACGGCGACGGCCACTTCACCGATGAATCGACAGCCCGTATTCCGACGATCGGTTGGTTTCGCGGGGTTGAATTCGGCGACGTCGATCGGGACGGCGATCAGGACATGATTCTGGCCAACGATTTCTACCGAACTCCGGTCCTGCTCATCAACGATGGCAATGGTTTCTTCGACTACGACTTTTCCCGTCTCCCATCACAAAGGCTTTCTTCGGCACGCGGTCAGTTCGCGGATGTCGACGACGACGGTGATCTCGACATCGCTTTCTGCCACAGTGGGACCAGCAGCCGCTTCGGGTCCAACGGCGCCCCCGTGCTCTACCTCAACGATGGCTCGGGCTTCTTCACCGATGCCACCGCGGAACTCACGCCAAACGCCGTCATTCGTGACCAACAGGACTGCCACTTCTTTGATGCCGACGGCGACCTCGATCTCGACCTTCACATCGGAAGTCGAAGCACGTTCAACGGCGGTAGTCAACTCTGGCTCAACGACGGCTCTGGGAGCTTCACCAGGCTCCTCTCTGGCCTCCCCACCGACGGCAGTTGCTACTCCTACGACACCGGCGATGTCAACGGTGACGGGGACCTCGACCTGCTCGGGGCCAACTCTGGTTCCAGCAACCGCGAACTGCTGCTCTTGAACGATGGCACCGGGACGGTCTGGACCGACATCTCCAGCCAGATCTCGCCCAACCCGACGTCCGACGACAACGACACCAAGTTCATCGATTTCGACATGGACGGCGACCTCGACTTCGTGGTGGCCGCGCTGTTCTCAAGCCAGGATCGCTTCTACCGAAACAATGGTCGGGCGTTCTTTACGCAGGCCACGAACATGATGAGTTCGATCAACGACGCTTCGCTCGACATCGGCTTCGCTGACGTCGACGGCGACGGGCGTCCGGATCTGGTCACCGCTCAGGGTGAGGGCGGCAACTTTCAGAATCGCCTCTACATGAACACCGGTCCGATCGACGACATCGATCCAGATGTCCGACGAACCAGCGTCGTCGTGCCGGTTGGTGACGAACTCGGCCCCTTCGTGGTCCGCACCGGAGTCTTCGACCAGTACACCTCGGATCGTGGCTTCTATCCGCGGTCGATTGAACTCGTCTACACGGTCGACGGCGGCCGCGAAGTCGCCATGGAAATGGACTGGTCCGGCAACTCGGTGTGGCGGGGTGAGATTCCCGCGGTCGATCCGTGCAGTCTCGTGACCTACTTCGTCCGGGCCGAGGACCGTGCGGGCAACGTCGGGGTCGGCGTGACGGTCGACTTCGAGACCGCCGGCACCTGCGGTTCGATCGCGGATCTCAACGGCGACGGCCTCGTGAACGGCGCCGACGTCGGGCTTCTGCTCGCCCAGTGGGGCGGGCCCGGCACCGCCGACTTCAATGGTTCCGGCACCGTGAACGGCGCCGATCTCGGCATCATGCTCGTCGAGTGGACCGGCTGATCCCGAAGCCTCGGGATCGCCACCCCGCCACTTACGGAGTCCGGGTCAGCCCTTAGAGTGATCGATCGACGCTTCGAACGTCGCGAGCGAATTCCGCATTCGCCCGCTCGACCATCCCCGGAATCAGAAACAGATCGATGATCTGGCCGATCAGGAACAGCCCGCCGGTGAGGAGCCAGATCACCCCGGTGATGATCCGCCCGTTGTAGCGCCGGTGGATGCCGCAGGCTCCGATGAGGCAGAGCAGCCAGAGGAGGTACGAGGTGCCGGTGGACTCCATGGAGAGGGCTCCGAAGGGGAGATGCCGAGTGGCGGGCTGGGTGGATGGTTGCCGGTCATTTTGCCATCTTCTCGCCGAGCAGGTCGAGTTGGAAGCGTGCATGGGTGCTCCGGGTATCCTTGATCGCATGAAGCGACTCACCGCCGGCGGAGGATTCCCCGCCATCTGGTACACCGTCAAGAAGGGCCGGGAGGCTGGCGGTCTTTTCAAACTCTGGAAGGCGATGCGGACTCACAACGCCTGCAAGACCTGTGCCCTCGGAATGGGGGGGCAGGCCGGCGGCATGGTGAATGAGACGGGGCACTTCCCCGAGGTCTGCAAAAAGTCACTGCAGGCGATGGTCGCCGACATGGCGGGCCGCATCGAGCCGCGGTTCTTCGACGAGTACAACCACGAAAAACTCCGCTCGCTCTCTCCCCGCGAACTCGAGTCCGCCGGTCGGATCACCACGCCGTTGTATTCAGGACCGCTCGACGATCGGTACCGGCCGATCGAGTGGGCCGAGGCCATGGACCGCATCGGCGGCGCGTTTCAACGGACCCGTCCCGATCGATCCTTCTTTTACTTCTCTGGACGTTCGAGTAACGAGGCCGGATTCCTGTTGCAGATGGTCGCCCGCCTCTGGGGCACCAACAACGTCAACAACTGCTCCTTCTACTGCCACCAGGCCTCCGGGGTGGGGTTAGCCAGTGTCACCGGAAGTGGTACCGCAACCCTCGATCTCAAAGATGTCGATCAGTGCGACACGCTTTTTCTCATCGGTGGCAACCCTGCATCGAACCACCCTCGTTTCATGCGGACCTTGATGGAACTGAAGCGTCGCGGGGGCAAGATTGTGGTGGTGAATCCACTCAAAGAACTCGGGCTCGAGCGATTCAAGGTGCCGAGCGACGTCCGGAGTCTGCTTTTCGGAACCCGTATCGCCGACCGGTATCTCATGCCGACGATCGGCGGCGACATCGCGCTCCTCACCGGCATCGCGAAGGTTGTGCTCGAGCGCGGCGGCGTCGACGAGGCATACGTTCGCGATCACACCGAAGGGTATGAGACGTATCGCGCGACAATCGATTCTGCCGACTGGGCGACCATCGAAGCGGCCAGCGGCGTTGATCGCCACGAGATCGAAGCCGCGGCGGAGGTTTATCTCAAGAGCAAGCGGACGATCTTCGCGTGGACGATGGGGATTACGCACCACACGCACGGCGTCGAGAATGTCCAAGCGATTGCCGCACTGGCACTGCTTCGTGGCATGGTCGGTAGACCGGGTGCCGGCCTGCTTCCGCTGCGAGGGCATTCGAACGTTCAGGGAATCGGTTCGATGGGGGTGACGCCGACGCTCAAGAAGGCGGTCTTCGACAACCTTCAGTCCCACTTCGGCGTGACTCTTCCGACGTCGGCCGGCCTCGACACCATGGCGTGTATCGAACGTGCCGCGGAAGGTGGCATCGACGTTGCGGTCTGCCTTGGTGGCAACCTGTTCGGCTCAAATCCCGACGCGGTCGCCACCAGCCGTGATCTCGGCCGAATCGGCACGCTGGTGCATCTTTCGACGACGCTCAATACTGGGCACTGCTGCGGGCTCGGCCGCGAGACCATCATCTTGCCCGTGCTCGCCCGTGACGAGGAGTCGCAGCGGACCACCCAAGAGTCGATGTTCAACTTCGTCCGTCTCTCTGACGGCGGCCCGCCGCGTCATGAAGGGCCTCGCAGTGAGGTCGAGGTGATCGCCGATCTCGCCTCCCGGATCGTCGCCGACCTGCCGGGCGAGACGCCGATCGACTGGGACGAAATGCGTGACCATCGCACGATCCGCCACGCGATCGCCCGCATCGTCCCGGGCTACGAAGCCATCGACGAAATCGATGAGACCAGCCGTGAATTCACGATCGATGGCCGCATCTTCCACGAGCCGTCGTTCCCCACCGAGTCTGGTCGGGCGTCCTTCCAACCGGTCTCAATTCCGCGGGTCGATCGTCACGAGGACGAACTGGTGCTGATGACCGTTCGCAGCGAGGGGCAGTTCAACACCGTGGTCTACGAGGAGGAGGACCTCTATCGCGGCCAGGACCGACGCGACGTGGTCCTGCTTCATCGCGACGACATGGCGGCCCGCGGGATCGAGCCTGATCAACTCGTCGAAGTCACCAGTGAAATCGACTCGATGCGAGTCGTCGCTCGCCCCTACGACATCGCTCGCGGCTGTGCATGCATGTACTACCCTGAAGCCAATCGGTTGGTGCCCCGTGCCATCGACCGGTCGTCCCGCACGCCGGCATTCAAGTCGATTCCGGTGCTGGTCGAGGCGTTCTCGCCGGCACCTGCGGAGTGAGCTCTTTCGAGGCACGGGTCAAGGAATGCCACCATGCCTCGTCCTCGCCGTCGTTTTCGGGCTCGCTGCGCGTATCACGTCACGGTTCGGTGCAACAACCGCGCCTTCGATCTTCGGAGTCGTGAAGCGCGGGCGGTGGTTCTCGATGCGCTCCGTCGTTCGCTCTTCAAGTATTCGGCACGCCTCCATGGCGTCGCCCTGATGAGCAATCATGTCCACTACCTGATCAAGACCGAGAATCCGTCGGACCTTCCTCGCTTGATGCAGTGGTTGAACTGGTACACGGCCATCACCTTGAATCGCCTGCTTGGTCGGACCGGGCATTTCTGGGAAGCCCGATACCACGCCGTACCCGTACCCGATGGTGACCAGCGTCATGTGCTCAACGTGCTGCGCTACATCCACGGCAATCCTTTCACCGCGGGTGCCTCGAAGGGTTTTCGGGACGAGTTCACCAACTACGGAAGTCACTCGACCGGCGAGGACGATGGGTTGACGACGCTCCATCCTCAGTTCCTTCGGCTTGGCGGAACCCTCCGGGAGTGCGCCGCTCGATACCGAAGAT
>CALFOM010000209.1 GCA_937919685.1 uncultured Phycisphaera sp. | reverse complement strand
CCAGCGGCAGGCAAGTTGAGGTGCCGGATGAAGGACCGACCCCGCGGGAAGGGACCGTGGGCACTCACCGATCGAGATCTCGCAGCAGGTCGGTGGGTGTCCACGACTTTCGCCGAGATCTCGCAGCAGGTCGGTGGGTGTCCACGACTTCCGCCATGGATTCCCGGACGCGATACTCACTGGGTGCAGTCGGGATTCCAGTAGATCAACAACAGGCCGAGATCGATGACGTCCGTGACCGCGTCTTGATTGAGATCGTAGACGCTCGACTGCGGGCCCCAATACTGCAGGAGTCCGCCGATGTCGGCCGCGTCGACTCGCTTGTCGAGATTTCCATCGCCCGGGCAGGGGATTTCGGATTGCAGCTGTTCTTGAAGTGCTTCGTAGAGCTCGAGGAAGGCGATCGTCTGGACGGGATCGAGGTCGTCAAGCGGGAGGCTGCAGTCGAGCCCGCCCGGAGCGGTTTCGCCGTAGTCGATGCCGAGCTCGCCGGGCAGATTTTCCGCGAACGGACAATCGCGGAGATCGTAGAACTCGAAGGTGATCGCGGATCCCGAACCGGTCTCGATGTGATTCTGGATGAGTTTGAACCTCCCGTCGGTCACGGCCTCCTGGGCGAGTGGCAAGATCGAGAAGGACTCCGGGTACCCGGGAGCGTCCTCGAGTTCGAGGCAGGTCGCGCAGTCGAGCGGCCGCCTCGACGTCCCGCAATTGAACCCTGACCCCGGCCCGTACCAGACCCCACCAGAGTCTTCGCACAACGACTGGCTGTAAAGAATACTGTCCGTGCAGAGGCCCAGCGATTCGAGGACGCACGGACCGTAGACGGTGCCGAGCGGGTGCTGGTTCTCGCCGAGCTGGGCGAAGTTGATGGTCCGAGCCGGCGGCACGTCGCCCGCATCGGTCAGGTAGCGGAGCATCGGGCGGCCGTCGATGATGTGCGTCGGCGGCACTTCGTCCATGACGTCGACCCCCGCGATCTCGCCGAGCAGGACGAAGAGATCCGCAATGTTCACGAGGTTCTGGTTGATCCGTCCCGGTTGCTCCACGATCGAGCCGGTCACCGACAGCGGTACGGAGACGCCGGTCTGGTAGACGGTCGCTTTGGCGCGGGCGAAGTCGAATGGCGCCTCGACGCTCGGGTAGTACGTTCCGTTGTCGCCGATCATGATGATGGTGACGGAGGGATCGATCGACACCAATTCATCGCCCTCGAATACGGCGACCTCCGAATCGACGAGCAGGCGCCGGACTTCGAGGTCGATGCCTTCGAGCATCTGTCGGGTGAGTTCCCGTTGTGCTCGCTCGACTTCCTCCGGCGACACCCAGTTCTGGTCGGCACAGACCTGCGGGAGGTTCCGGGGCCACGAGGACCCCGGCATTCGGAGGTCATTGGGCGCTTGCTGATACGGCGTGTGGATACTCTCGTAGGAGACCGTGAGGAACCACGGCTGGTCGGGTGTTCGTTCGTTCTGCATCCAGTCGATCGCGCGATCGGTGTCGAGGATCGTCGCGTAACCGCGCTGCACGCTCAGGGTCGCCTCCGGGGAATCGACCTGTGCCCGGGGCATGACGTAGTAGCCGTTCCAGAATTCCGAGTCGGTCGCGGAATCCGTGAATTCAATCCGGGACCAGGCGTCGTAGGAGCCCGTCATGATGGGTTCGCCATTGGATTCGACCATCGGCACGCCACCGCTGGCGAGGCAGTCGAGCGAGTCGAAACCCCGGCGAGCGTCAGTCCATGGAAGGCCGGGGGCGTCGCCATCAGGAATCGGCGTTTCATAGGCACAGGCGCATTCGGCCGGTTCATTCGTGAATGGATCGACGGGAAAACCGCAGGAGTAGATCCCCTGAGCATCCGTGGAGAGTTGGCCGGCGAGCGTGCGATCGATGAACGCCGGGCCTCCGTAGGGCGTCCCATCGAAACTCGGGAACCCCGCCGCGAAGGTCATGGCGGGGCCGGCGGGGTTGAGCGTCGGGTCGCCGAGGTGCCACTTGCCGACGTAATGCTGTTGGTAGCCATGGTTCTCAAGAATCTCGGCGATGGTCACTTCATAGGGTGAGACCTGGGAAACAGGAAGATCCGAGGGGAGACAGGCGTTCAGCACGCCGGTTCGCATCGGAAACCGACCGGTGAAGAGCGTGGATCGGCTTGGCGAGCAGTCCGGCATCGCCCAGGTATTCATGAAACGAACGCCACCACGCGCGATCGCGTCGAGCGTCGGCGTCCGTGCCGGGTTGATCCCGTTCGGCTCGCCCGTCTTCCGGTCGTAGTTAAAGGACGTGAGCTGGTCGAACCCCGCATCATCGATGATCAGAAGCAGAATGTTCCGTTCAGAACCGCGCTCTGCAACGCGGCTCGCGTGAGCACTGTCGCTGGCCGTGCAAACGATGGCCGTCGATGACGCCGCGATCAGGACCGACCGAAGAAAAAATTGCCACTGCATTGAGGAATTCCATATTGAGAAACCGCTCAAACGATGCGGCTCGAACTGACTCGGGATGTCTATATACAACGTCATCAACAAAGTACCACAGAGGTTCTGCGTCACGGCGCTTAATTCAGGTAAACACCGCCCATAACAGACGCTCTCGCAGGGGGCATGGTTTCAATTCGGTGATGCAGGAAATCTCAAGGGGGGAAATTGGGGACACCCACCGATCGAGATCTCGCAGCAGGTCGGTGGGTGTCCACGACTTCCCCCCCGCTTCGGGGATCCGCTCGGAGTGCGGTGGACCGGCGAACGGGGGCTGAGCAGAGGGCGTTGGTCAGGGGAGATCCTCACCACGCTTGCCGCCGGCGGCGCGGAGGAGTTCGGCGTTCTTCGGCATTGGCTCGAAGCCGGATGGCGGCGAGATGGCGAAGTCGAGCGGCGTCAAGCCGTTGACAGTCTTCGCATTCACATCCGCCCCGGCCTCGATCAGAACCGTGAGGACCTCGGGGTTC
>CALFOM010000208.1 GCA_937919685.1 uncultured Phycisphaera sp. | reverse complement strand
TTCGTCTTCGTCCTCAACCTCTTCCTCGTCCTCGCCTACGTCTTCGCCCTCTTCTTCGTCTTCTTCAACGTCCTGCTCTTCAGCGTCGTCGTTATATTCGTCGGTGTCCTCGTCCTCGTCGTCTTCGTCTTCGTCTTCAACGTCCTGCTCTTCAGCGTCGTCGTCATATTCGTCGGTGTCCTCGAATCCGACGGGCATCAGGGTGGAACCGATTTTTCCCTCGGATGGCGATTCAACTTCGTCCTCCTCGTCGTCGCCAAAGAGGTGCGGTTGAACAGCCGCCGACTCGAACACCGCAGGAATCCGGAGGATTTTTCGAGCCGCCTCCCGGACGAGTGGTTCGCCGGGACTCCCGAGTACCAAGCCGATGAAGATGCTGAGGGTGGCACCACCAACAACCCACAATCGAATGCCAGGACCGACGAGGCTCGCGAGAGCCGTCGTTCGGGGCGCCGTGACGGTCGGCCGTTCGAATTCGATCAGCCGATGAATCCAATCCGTCACTGGCTGATTGATGGCGTTGGAGACGGCCAACACTTCCACATCGTGATTCGGGAGCACGGGAATGAGTTGCAACTTCGCTCTGATCAACCGCTCCATCACGGCAGGATCTTCGCGTTCCAGTTCGAAGATGGCCTGGTCATACCGAGCCTGATGGACCTGCAGCAAGTCCTGTTCGAACTGCAAAGGGGCGAGGCCGATCTCGGCGGTCCGGAGCGCCTGCTCTTGCGGAACCAGCACCAGCGCCACCAGCATCGCCAGGCCTGCCAAAAGGAAGAGCCATCCTGGGTCGAATCGGAAGAGTGGTCGAGAAGAAGCCACCTATGGTGATCGGCCAGACCCCATCTCGGAGTCTAGAAAGGGCGTTCTGAATCTTCTGGATCCATCCAATACCGCGACCGGAAAGAAAACAAGGCCCGTGGCAGGATCGCCACGGGCCTTGAAGATCGGTCGAATGGCGCCTCAGCGATCCATCAGGCGAGGTCGGGGAACATCTCGGTCACGGTGCCGACCAAGTCCTTGACATGGCTGATCGACTCGTCCATCAACGCCCGCTCGGTCTCGTCCAGATCGATCTCAATGACCCTTTCCACCCCGCCCGAACCAAGGATGCAAGGGACGCCCACGAAGTACCCGCCGACCCCGTACTCGGAGTCGCAGTACGCGGCACAGGGCAGAATTCGCTTCTTATCCTTGATGATCGCCTCCGCCATCTGCACCGAGCCTGAGGCCGGTGCGTAGTAGGCACTGGTTCCCATCAATTTGACGATCTCGCCGCCACCGGCCTTCGCACGGTCAACGCACTCCGTGATGTCGGCTTCGGAGAGCAACTGGCTCACCGGGATGCCGTGGACCGAGGTGTATCGCGGCAGCGGGACCATGTCGTCACCGTGACCGCCAAGAAGCAGTGCCGAGATGTCCTCGATCGAGCAACCCAGCTTCATCGCCAGGAAGGCCCGGTAGCGGGCCACGTCGAGACAGCCGGCCTGACCGACGATCTGGTTGGTCGGGAATCCCGAGGACTTCCATGCGGTGTAAACCATCGCATCAAGCGGGTTGGAGACGAGGATCATGATCGAGTCGGGCGAATGCTTCGCGACCTGCTCGGTGACCGAGCGGACGATCTTGACATTGGTTCCGATGAGATCGTCACGGCTCATGCCCGGCTTTCTGGGAATGCCGGCGGTCACGATGACCACATCACTGCCGGCAGTATCCGCGTAATCGGCGGTGCCGTGGATGTTGGCGTCGAAACCCTCCATCGGACTGCAGCAGAAGAGATCGAGGGCCTTGCCCTTGGCGACACCTTCCTTATCTGGAATGTCCAGCAGCACCACATCGCCAAGTTCCTTAACGGCTGCCCAGTGGGCACAGGTCGCCCCGACATTTCCAGCGCCGATGACACTGATCTTCGCGCGTCGCATGATTTGAAGCATCTCCTGAGACTTGAGGCCACGACGAATTCTGACTCGTCGCAACCGGGATCGGAATCGGCCGAAGCCGGGAATCCCAAACCGCCGGTTGGCCGATTCGGGGCAAGTCGGGCATGATACGGCCCCCGCCCTCCGGCGGCCCGACTGAGCCGTTCAGATCCTTGTATCTCACCAAAAAGTCGGGGATTCCGCCTCCGAGCGACCGGAGATCGACTCGCCAGAGATCGCCAAGAGACGCCTCATCCGATGCCACCCGCAGCCCGCCATCCTCGCGTGATCCCCGCTCGGGAGAGCCGGCGAATCCTGCTCGCCGCGCAGGGGCTGGCGACGCCTCCCGCGACGCGATCCGGACCGGCGTCGGTGCAACGCCTGATCGAACGCCTCGGATTCGTCCAGGTCGATTCCATCAACGTGCTGGAACGGGCCCACCACCTCATTCTTCAGACCCGCCTCGAGTCGTATCGCCGCGAGACGCTCACCGCACTGCTCGAGAAGGACCGCTCCCTGTTCGAGCATTGGACTCACGACGCCAGTCTGATTCCCACCCGTTGGTACGAACAATGGAAGCCTCGCTTCGCCAGGTATGCCGACCGCGCCGACCGCAATGCGTGGTGGCATGAACGCCTCGGCGGTGATCCCGCACCTCTGCTCAAGCGAATCCATGCCCGCGTTCGGGCGGACGGGCCGCTGCGCGGCCGCGACCTTGAGGAAGAACGATCCGAAAACGGCGGTGGCGGTGGCGGATGGTGGAACTGGCACCCCAGCAAGGCGGCCCTCGAACATCTCTGGCGGGTCGGAAGACTCTCGATCGCCGGCCGAATACGGTTCGAGAAGATCTACGACCTTGCCGAACGCGTCCATCTTGAAGCTCACACCAGACCGAAGCCTTCCGCCGCAGCGCACCTCGAATGGGCCTGTCGAACCGCGCTCGAACGACTCGGCGTGGCGACCTCGAACGAAGTCGCGGCGTTCTGGAAGTCGATTCCCCATGCCGAAGCTCGATCCTGGTGCGATGCCGCCGTCGATCGCGGTGAACTCGAACCGGTCGTGCTCGAAGATCTCGATGGAAAAAGACGACCGGCTTACGCCACGAGCGAATCACGTCAGATGGCGAACGTGGCCCCGTGGGACGAAGCCATTCGCACCCTCTGCCCTTTCGATCCGGTGATCCGCGACCGAACGCGGATCTTGCGACGCTTTGATTTTGACTACCGGTTCGAGGCCTTCGTCCCGGAGGCTAAACGCCAGTACGGCTACTACACGCTTCCCTTGCTCCGCGGCGATCGCTTTCTCGGCCGCATCGATCCCAAGTTCGATCGCCACCAAGACGTCCTGCTGGTTCGCGGTCCCTGGTGGGAACCGGGCTGCGACACTCGCCTGCACCAGAAGATGCTTGAAACCGCCACAAACCG
>CALFOM010000207.1 GCA_937919685.1 uncultured Phycisphaera sp. | reverse complement strand
GGCGGCAACATGATTACCGCCTTTGAGGGCATCTACACCCTCGTTCGAGCCGCCAGCGATGCCGGCCTGATCACCTCCATTGCGGCTGGTAACGACTGTGTTCCGCTCGTCGACGAGGCTGGTGATGACTCCGGTGCCATGATCGTGGGTGCCATTAATCCCGGCATGGAAACGGGCGTCGCAGCCCCCCCGTGTAACACCAACATTCGCCGAGCCAGTTTCAGTAACTACACCGACGGTGGCGCTACGGTGACCATCAACGCGTGGGGACTCGCCGGAGCCACACCGGGATACGGCGACCTCTTCAACGGAAACACGCTTCAGGAACCCGATGGGACTTTCTACAATCCGCCGCGAGACATTGACCCGCTCGAAGTGAACAACCTTCGCTCCTACAGCGCTCAGTTCAACGGAACGAGCTTCGCCTCGCCGCAGAATGCTGGCGCTGCGATCTGGATGCAAGGTCTGTCCATGATGTTCTTCGGGACCACTCTTTCTGCGGAACAGCTCCGTGATCAGGTGCTCACGGCGGGACGAGAGAACTGCACGACGCTCGGCCCCAACACGTTCGGGAATGACGACCCGTGCGGTGGCGACTTCATCGTGCAGGAACAGCCCAATCCGATTGGCATCTACCCCAACCTGCCAGCATGCGGGGTTCAAGTCATTACCCGCGTTGGCATCGGCTTCAGCGGAAAGGTGAGGGTCTACCACGGAACACTCATCCGCGGCGGCCCGCTTTCACTGGGCGCAGACGACGGCAACAAACTCGTGATCCGTTCCGATTTCGCCGGCCAGGGTTCGGCAGAGGGAGGCCTTGCCTACCTCGCCACGGGCGAGACCACCGATATCGGCGTCGTCTATCAGACTGGCTGGGAACCGATCGAGGTTGAGAATGCCGCACTCCTCGTCGTCTCCCAAGCATCGGCCGCAGTGGTCGTCGAGGTCGCTTGGGCGAAGAACGTTGCGACGAATCGATTCCAGCCGCTGGGTGCGAATATCATGACAACCTTTGAGAACCCCACCATCTATCCCCTTGGGGCAACCTTCCCACCAGCCCTTTTCTTCACCGAAGGCGGCAAGGTCGAGGTTCGGGTGTATTCAGTTGCCTTGGGCTTCATCGGAGTCCCAAGCTTCGATGTCAAATACGACCAGCTTGTGCTACGAGTCAACGAGATTCTCCAGGGACCCAACGATCCCTGATTGAGACCCGACGGCGAACTGATCGCCCTCTTCCTTTTAGGCCTTTCGAAATCCTTGTCATCCCTTCACCGGGGTGGCGAGGATTCTTTTTAGCCCCTGCATGGGGTGGTCGAACGTTTAAAATGTGTCCATTGATTTCAAGAATATTTGAAAACTTGATTCCCCCGTTCTGAGGAGGGACTATCCTTTTCTCATGTCGACTGCCGCACCGACCCCCAGAGAATCCTCCTCGGGCCCAGACGGACTCCCGTCCGCCCTTGGCCATGAGATGCCGATCGGTGGCTCATCGGCGGTGAAGAAGGACGGCCTCGAGCACAGCCGCGACACCTTTATCACCCATTGGGCCGAGATGGGCTCCAGCTGGGGTGTTCCACGTTCGGTGGCCGAAGTTCACGCCCTGCTCTTCATCGAAGGTCGGGCGATGTGTGCCGACGAGATCATGGATCGGCTCCAAGTCAGCCGCGGCAGCGTCTCGATGACGCTTCGAACTCTGGCCGACTGGGGCATCGTCACGAAGACTCGACTTCGCGGAGATCGCAAGGAGTATTTCGAGGCCGAGCAGGACGTCTGGAATCTTCTGAGCCTCATCGTCCGCGCCAGGAAGCGTCGCGAACTCGAGCCGCTTCTGGCGGCATTAGACGACACGAGGCAGGCCGCCGTCGGTGATACCACCGCGAGTGCCGCCGAAATGAAGAATCATCTTGCCCGGCTTGATTCCATGCACGACGCACTGCGACGCCTTGACCGCCTGAGCGATCGCTTCATCGGACGGGGCGGCAAGGGTCTTGATGTCGCCGTTCGACTGCTCTCATCCTTTCTTTAAACCAATGCCACCGATCGCTCCCATCCGTCCCGCCGAGTCAAAGTCCCCCGCGAGAGCCATGTCCATCCTCCCCCCTCGAACCTCGCCCACTGAAGCCCCGTCGGGTATCGGTTCGACGATGGTCCATGACGTGACGCCATCAGAGGTTCGAGTCATCTGGCGGGCACTTTCCAAGCCCGCTGATGATCAGTTCTCGCGGCCTGTGGAGCTCCGAGCCACGTTACATCCGGAGCGCATCAGTCTCGAGCGACTTGAAGATGACGAGGTGGTCGCTGCGGTGGTCATCCCGTGCACCTGCCAGTCGATCGATCTTTCCCGGGAGACCGGCCCCCTCGGCGTCCATAGCTGGACCGCGATCGAAGCCGGCTCGGAGTCGCCAACTCTTCGACTCGCCGTGGATGAGCGCGGACTGGTCGTGCTGAGGACTTCGCTTCTGGGAAGGCTTGGAATCGAAGGCGGGACCCACGACCTTGTCTCCGTGACCATCGAAGACTGAATCCCGGGCCCGCTCCTGCTACAATTCCGAACTCTGGACAGGTGGCCGAGCGGCTGAAGGCACCGGTTTGCTAAACCGACGTACCCCGTCAGGGGTACCGCGGGTTCGAATCCCGCCCTGTCCGTTCTGCGACGCGACCCTCAAGGTCGCGTCGTTTCATTCCGACTCGTCGATCTGTGGGGGCGATGCGGTCTGAAGAGAAGTGGCGACTTTCTCCGCCTGCGAACGAAGCCGACGACGAAGTATCGTCGCGAGGCTCTCGGGTTCGAGGAAGGACACGGGCGGCCGGAAGTAAACCTCGACCTCGGTCCCCTCGGTCGCTTCGATCGTCCCCCCCGCTCCGTCCGGCGCGATCATCCTGACTGACCCCTGCACGCCTTCCAGAGCATCCTGCAGTTTTACCGGCGCCGTGGTGCGGAAGATGACGTCACGATCCTTCACGAAGAGCGTGAGCACGCCGAGAAGGGCTGCGGCAAGTCTGATTTCCGCGAGTACGACGAGACGCCGGGTCGCGCTCGGCAGATCACCGTACGCACTCTGGAGATCGCGGACCGCGCCGTCGAGATCCTCGAAACGCCCCGCCTCACCGATCCGTCGGTACGCGTCGATGCGTCGCTGATCATTCGGGATGTAACCCTTGGGAATCGACCCCTCGAGCCCGATCTCGATCGCGGTGTCGCCGGCGACGACTCGGTGTTCCCGTTTGATGTCCCGAACCGCCTCCTCGAGCAGCCTGCAATACATGTCGTAACCGACCGACGCGATGTGCCCGCTCTGCTCCGAACCGAGCAGGTTGCCGGCACCCCGGATCTCAAGATCCCGCATCGCGATCCGAAATCCCGCCCCGAGCATCGAGTAGTCCTCGATCGCTTTCAATCGCCGAAGCGCGTCCTCGGTCATCCGACGTTCTTCGGGGAGAAGGAGATAGCAGTAGGCACGGTGCCGACTCCGGCCGACCCGACCTCGAAGTTGATGAAGTTGCGCCAGACCAAACCGGTGGGCGTCATGCACGAACATGGTGTTCGCCGTAGGGATGTCCAAGCCGCTTTCGATGATCGTGGTGCTGACCAAGATGTCCGCCTCGCGTCGGATGAAGGCAAGCATCACCCTCTCCAGCTCGCCGTCGGACATCTGGCCGTGGCCGATGATGACTCGGGCGTCGGGGACGATTTTCTTCACCTCGTCTGCGAACGACTGGATGTCGTGCACCCGGTTGTGCACAAAGAAAATCTGGCCTTCTCGTGCAAGTTCCCGCCGAATCGCCTGCGCGAGGCGGCGTTCGTTCCACGGAATGACCTCAGTGACGATGGCCCGCCGATCGAGTGGTGGCGTCGTGAGGCTTGAAATATCCTTCAGGCCCAACATCGCCATATGGAGTGTCCGAGGGATCGGCGTCGCACTGAGCGTCATCACATCCGCGACGGTTCGGGCGGCCAGCAGCCGTTGCTTGTGCTCGACGCCGAATCGCTGTTCCTCGTCGATCACGATCAATCCGAGGTCCTTGAACCACACGTCCTTGGAAAGGATCCGATGGGTGCCGATGACCACGTCGACCCGGCCTTCCTTGAGATCCAAGAGGATTTTCTTCTCGTCTGCGCCCGACTTGAAGCGACTGATCGATTCGATCCGAAACGGATACGCCTTGAACCGACTCCGAAAAGTCCGCTCGTGCTGCTCCGCGAGGACCGTGGTGGGCACGAGCACCGCGACCTGCCGGCCGGATTCCACCGCCTTGAATGCGGCGCGGATCGCGATCTCCGTCTTTCCAAAGCCGACGTCGCCGCAGATCAGCCGGTCCATCGGCATGCTCGATGCCATGTCCCGTTTCACCGCCGCGATCGCGGTCACTTGATCCTCGGTCTCTTCGTAAGGGAATGCCGCCTCGAATTCGCGCTGCCAGTTGGTGTCAGCGGGAAAGCGAATGCCGGGCGTCGCCGATCGGGCGGCCTGGACGCGAAGCATCTCGCCGGCGAGGTCGCGAACCGCCTCCTCGACCTGTGCCTTCTGCCGTTTCCATCGTTTTCCCCCGAGTAGCGAGAGCCTGGGATCTGACGAACTCCCTGCCCCGATGTACTTCTGAACCAGTTCGATGCGACTGAGCGGCAGATGCAGATGCGATCGCCCGTCGAACTCAAGGGTGATGACTTCCTGATCCGGACCACCGTCTTTCGGGAGTGAGCCGAGACCGACGAATCGCGCGATCCCGTGATCGCGATGCACCACCAGATCACCGGGGTCAAATCGAAGAAAGTCCTGTCGAGCGGCGCCGGTCCTGATCCGATTCCCCCGTCTTCGCACGCCCCAGCGATTGAGCATCTCGTGAAACGGTACGACCGCGAAGCCGCGTTGGTCATCCGCTTCGGCGGCCCAAGCGAATCCCCGATGGACGTGACGCCGCTCCACTCGGATACGGTCTGAATTCGGGGCATCATCTTGACGACGACGTTCGAGGATCTCCGATGCTCGATCGTGTTCCCCCGTCGTGGAACATGCCAACGCGACATCGAAATCCGCTGCGAATTCCAGGAGTTCGTCGACCGCCCCCGCGATCTCCTCCGGAAACGGTGGGAGCGGCGACGGGCCAAGACCGATCATCCGATCCGCCGCATTGCTGGCGGAGAATTCGTTGACGTCGAGCAGGCAGCGGGAGTGCTCTCGCAACGCCTTCATGGTGGCCGGTGGTCCCTCAACGCCCCCGGAATCCCGGACCCGCTCCCAGTACCCTCGCCCCTGCTCGATGATCTCCCCGAGTTCCGCCAGCACCACCGTGGTGGTCTTGGGAAGAAAGCCGATGAACGGCACGGTGTCGGCACCAAGGATGCCGTCGGTCCGGCCGATGAGTTCGACTTCGGAGACCCGTCGATCGAGGGCCTGGGATCCAGGGTCGATCTCGTGGATGCGTTCGATCTCGTCACCGAAAAGATCGAGCCTGACCGGCATCCCGCCGCAGGATGGGAACAGGTCGATCAATCCACCACGCACCGCGAACTCACCCGGGGTCTCCACCGCATCGGTCCGAGCCCACCCGGCGTTGGTCAACCAGGCCGCGAATTCCGTGAGATCGAGCGTCCCCCCTTCGCGCACCACGCGGAGCCGCTCGTCCAGATCGCCCGCCAATGGCACCCCCTGCATCAACCCGGGAAACGGTGCGACGATCACGGCGGGCAATTCACCGTCGATCGATCGTCGCAGGAGTCCCAATCGCGCCGCGATCAGATCGAGCGAGGGGTTGCTTTCGCCCGGCATCACTTCGAGCGCCGGAAAGGACGCCGCCTCGATTCCGAGATCCGTGAGCTCCTCGACCGCCTCGTCGGCGTCGTCGAGATGGGGCACGACTAGAAGGATCGGGCCGGGGGCGTTTCGCGCGAGCAGCCCGGCGATCAAGATCGTGCTGCTGCCCGCAGCACCTCGCGCCGAGACATCACCACCAAGCGCGACGAGTTCGGTCAACGAGACGACCGACGGCTCCGCGGCGAGACGATCGAGCCACCACGACGAGGTGACGGCGGGTCTTTCGTCAGTGCTCATGGGGCCGACGTTCCCGTGATGACGAGGTTCGGGGCCGACAAAGCCGGATGAAGAAGATATGGCGAGGCTCGACGAGCCGCGATCGGACCGATTCCCGAGACCGCTTGAAGATCCCAGCATCGATACCCCCCGTCGGGGCTGGCGATCATCGGGGAATCAAACCCGCCTTGAGCGCGATGCTGTTCGAGTCGCCCGGCCATCGCAGGACCAATTCCGGGCACGAGCGTCCATTGGGCGGCGGAGGCCTGCGCTGGATCGATTCGATAGGGCGTCCATGGAGTACTTGGAATCCATGGAGTACTTGAAGTCCTTGGTGACGGATCGGGCATTGAGGTCTGGCCGAGGTCCTGATGAAACTCAAAAATTGTCACCGCCAACATCACCAGCCCGACGAAGGAGATAAATCGAATGGCCGGGATAGGGTCGGTCTTGAGAGGAGCGACGGACTCACCCATCCGCCGTGTCCGAAGCGTTTGACCCGTTCGACGCCTGCGACTCGTGGCCTTCGTGCGGCCTGGCCGATGCGTGCAAACCCGGCGCCACCCAAGGCCCGAGTGGGCGTCGGAGACGACGTCGCATCGACACCAGCCGTTCGAAGGCCGGCCTCGGTGTCCCATCCTCTTCGACGATGCCGAAACCGGATTCTCCACCGGGGTCCGGTGTGGCGTTGTCGGTATGGGCCGACCAGCAGATCGCCTCGACATAGGGCTTGGAGAGCGCCATCGGGATGACCTTCGCCGCCCACGAGGCCTGACGGTCCGGCGTCCAGGCCTCGCCCCAGTTTCCCGCTCCCACGCCAAGGTTTCGACACGGCGCCCCGACCGCGGAGAGCAGGAGCGGATGTTCGTCGCCGAAGAATCGATCGAGCGTGTCGCTCAGTGTCATCAGGTCCCGGCTTCGGGTGCCCGGTTCGGTTCCCCCGACGATGAGTCTTGCGCCGATACTGTCGAATCGAAGTCCTTCGGTACCAAGACGCTCGAGGAACTCGAAGGCCCCGATCGAGCCGTTGACCCGTGCCGTGGTATCACCGAAGAGGTCGTGCACCTCGATCATGCGTCGTGCCGTCTTCTTATGACGTCGGATCAGCAGTTCCGCGGTTCGGGTCGCATCGATGACTTCGCTGATCGGTCGTGGGCCGCCCCGGCAGATGTGCATCCCCGCGCTGATCTTCCACATCGCGACATGCTTGATGTACCGAGCCACCACTTGCTCGAGATAGTCGTAGAGCGGATCACGAAGCGAGGCATAATCGAAGCGAAAAACTTCGGCCCAGTCCGGCAAGGCGCCGGGAGCGAAATCTACGATCGGGCCGGCGATGGTCGGCTTGCCATTCTTTTGCGCCCAGGTCATCCAGCGATCGATGGTCGAGAAGTCGTACTTCCCGCGCTTGGCCTCGATGTCACGCCACCTCATCGGAACCGTGATCAGATCGAAGGCGGCGAGGGTCGGCCCGATCTTCGTCGGGTCCGTCCGAGGGTCGATGATGGTTCCGAGCGTGGTCGAGGAAGCGGTCTTCCGGCCATACCGACGATGAAGCAGAATGTCCGCATGAGCCATCGCGAGTTCATCGGTCGCCTGCATCCCAAGGTCGATGGCGGTCGCCGCCAGCAGTCCTCCGGCGTTGAGATCCGGTGCAACCAGCGCATCGGTAAACGCGTCTCGAGCGCGTTCGAAGTGCTCCGCGGCAGACGGCGCGAGACCCGGATTGAACATGAGCCAGTCTTCGCACTTGTTGATGTAGGTCTTCACCCGGTGCCGAGCGAGCTCAAGGGCGAGGTCATAGGGTTTTTTACGAGGTCGGAGCAGGCACGTCTGGAGAATCAGATTCCCCGCTCGGCCGACGTCCGCCTGGATTCTGAACGCGGCGTCGGGTACTTCCTTGGTGCGGATGTGAAATGTCCCACCATGCTCTTCAGGCTGGAAACGAATCTCCGCTCGCATGCTGGCATCGCTGGGACCGAGCATCCGGGCGCCGATCGGGGGCCGACCGACGCGGATTCCTGTCCGCTCATCAAGCTTGAATCGGAATTCCGCCACGCCGACTCCATGTACTGGGGCTGGATTGCCACCGTCGAGAGAGTGTACCGGCCCGGTGGATGCCAGATTCGGAATCCGGCGGATCTACCGCGTCGAATTTTCTGAGAACTTCTCCCATGCTGCTGATTTTCTCTGTGGAACAGTTGTTTCTCCCGGTTCCACGCCAGCCTCGATCGCGGGTCAGCAAGATAAAAGGATCATGCGTCAAATCTTCGCCAAACACCTTCTCAGGACGTAGACTTCAACCATGACCGAGGCCACCGCTGCCGTGTTTCAAACTGACCTTTCTTTGCCGGATCGACGGCAGGGCAAGGTGCGTGATGTCTACCGCATCCCGGTCACCACCGGCCCCGATCAGGTTCTGATCGTCGCCACCGATCGCCTGAGCGCCTACGACGTCGTGATGCCGACCCCCATTCCCGGAAAGGGGCGACTCCTCACCGAGACCAGTCTCGGGTGGTTCCACTTCATCCGGGATCTGGAACTGGTCGGCGATCATCTCATCTCGACCGAACCCG
>CALFOM010000206.1 GCA_937919685.1 uncultured Phycisphaera sp. | reverse complement strand
CAGCTTCGACATCATCGACATCATCGACATCATCGACATCATCGACATCATCGACCGCTCGACGCCGATCACCACCGGCGCCGTTCGCTGCACCGCTCTATGGCGACATCGCGAATCGTGGATATGAACTCGAGCGCGGGCCATTGGGCCTCATTCGGGAATCGGCGTGATCTCGAGATCCTTCGGCCGACTCACTCGAATACTCCAACTGATTGATTTCGAAGCGCCCTTGGTTCCGGATGGAGCGAGTTCGATGTTCCACTTGAGAAGGCCCCGGACCGCTGCAGTATCGAGATACTTCTGATCCTTCGCGACTTCGGGCGATGCGTCGACCACGCGAACATCGATGTCCTCGTTGCGGCTCACCGGTCGGCGATCCCACACTTCGACAGAGATCGCTCGCGCGGACCGGTTCGCCAGATCGATCCGGTAGTCGGTGGTGGTCTCGCGACCTCCCCCGAGCAATCCTGTTCGCTCGGTATCCCGTCCTAGAATTTCTCTCGTGACGCTGATGGATGGATCGACGCCGAACCAAACCTCGAATTCGCCGCCTGCCGCGACCTCGCCGATTTTCGTGGATCCGAGATACTCGCCGCCGGTGAACAAGGCCGCCTGACCAGCCAACAGCACATACGAACTGTCATTGACCATATCGGCTCGCAGATACACCCCGGGGTCCGCGACCGGTCGGGTCACCAGGACCCGACTCGTCGGCGCTTCGAAACCCGCGATCCGAAGTCGAGTCGCCGACATCGAATTGGTCGGAATACTCACCCGACCGGGGAGTCGGAAGGTCACGGCGGTGCCTCCGTCGGAGACCATGGCATCCTGAATCGCCTCCGCCAAAGAGGAACCAGAACCTCTGAATGCTGCGTCAGGCCGCTCATCCTTCTTTTCCTGTTTGTCCGTTGCGAGATTCGCAGCCTGATTGCTGACCGGCCTCGGATCTGGCCTTCGATCGACGAAAACCGGCGTGATCTCTTCGGGTCCATTGGGCAGGGACGGCATGGCGGTGGAAAGCGTCAATTCGATGTCGTTCCAGTCCTCCCCCGTCTCCTGCTGGACCAAGGCCTCATATTCGACGGCCAAGGTGTCCGACGTCGGACCGCTTCGAACGGAATAGGTCGGCTCCCACCCGGAAGATAGTTTGAGATACCGGAGAGAGATCCGCGCCTTCCCGCCGGTGGTCGCCGCGATTCTCACTCGAGCCACGATCTCCTCGTCGGTCCATCCCGCCTCGTCGAACAATTCCTTCGAACGTTCGAATGCATCGGTGGCATCGCTCAATTCCTTTTCGATCAAGAGCTGTTGCTCCTGCAACGTCGATCGTTGCACTCGAATGAACTCGAACTGCTCACGGACCGCGTCGAGATCCAGCGATGGCGTACCGGCATCGTCGGAAGCGTCGGAGGCCGCGCGGACGCCGACCATTCCGAGGAGCACGAGGTCCTCCTCGACGCCTTCCTTCTTCAACTGAATCTGTCGAAGTCGCTCGCGGGCTAACTGAAGCGCCGCCGCAAGAACCTCTCGAGCGCCGTCTGCGGTCTCGAGCACCCTGATCGAGTAGTCGACTCCGAGAACTTGCCACGGGGCGTCGACCGAGGCCCGGATCCCGTTCCAATCGACGTCGGATTTTGGAATTCCTGCGAAAACCACCTCGTGAATTCCCGACTCGAGTTGGAGTTCGGCGACTCGCTCGACGCTCGCCACGCCGCGATAGAGCACCACCTTGTCGACGGCCGATCGGATTTCATGCACCGTGTCGGAGTCGGTTGCGGCGTGCGCTGTCGCCGCGGCGCCGAGGAACGAAAGCAAGAGCAACTGAAACAACGGGAATCGAGTGGGAACGAAGTCGACATTTCGCATGGGATACTCCGGATTGAGCGAGAGATCGGACCCTACCACGTGAGCATCGAAAATTCCTGAAGCGTACTCAGTCTTCGGTTTCAATCGAACCTCCCGGGCTAAAAAGACGGTGCCTGGTCGCCGGTGGCGGCCGGCGGAGGAACCACCGAATCCTCCAGGAACCGATGAACGCGATGAACGTGATGACCGTGATAAACCGATCCCCGGCAGTACGAGCATGACCAGCCGACATCTTCTGAGACTCGCCGCCACCGCCGCTCTGGATCGAAGAGGTCTGCAGGGCATTGCCCGAGTGCTCGAAATGGAAACTCATGGAACAAGATGGCGACTCATGGATCATGATGGA
>CALFOM010000205.1 GCA_937919685.1 uncultured Phycisphaera sp. | reverse complement strand
CCATGCACGAAACCGCGGATCATTTCGTTCAGAACCTCTTTGACCTCTACGGTCCGATCGCGGTTTTTGGGTTGCTGGTGATCGCCGGCGTGGGGCTGCATCTCCCCGAAGACCTGATCGTCATCCCCGCCGGTTGGGAGATTGCGTCCGGTCAGTTTCCGATGTTCTGGACGATTCTCGCCGCGTACCTTGGCGTGACCGGCGGCGACACGCTCTGGTTCCTGGTCTGCCGGAAGTTTGGCGGTCGGTTGGTCGGTACGCATTGGTTTCGAAAACAGGCGCATCCGAAACGCATTCTTCAGGTCAAGGCGCTCTACGACCGTCACGGCACGTGGGTACTGCTCGTCTCGCGCTTCATTCCCGGCTCGAGAACGGTCGGCGTTGCAGTCGGTGGCTTGGTGCATCTCTCTTGGGGGGTGTTCCTGCTGGTTGAATTTTCGACCGCGATCCTAAGCGTCGGATTCCAGCTCGGTCTCGGCTTTGCCGCCCAGCGGGGCCTGTCGACGAGTGGTCCGCTGCACTGGGTCACCATCGGCGTCGGCGCCCTGCTCGTGGCCACCATCGTCGTGATGATCATCGTGTGGTGGCGGCGGTCCGCCGCAGGACGAGTGCACATTCCCCGAGCGAAAATGGCGTGGCTGCGTCAGCGACGGACTGGCGAAGGCTCGGCGTGAATCGGATCGAACAGTCGCCCGGTTGGGAAATCGGGTGATTCGGCTTGTCTATCGACTACAAAATCGCCACAAAATATCATCGAGAAAAGCGCACCGGGAGATCGATATGACGATCTCGACTGTGTTCGCGCGATGGTGGTGCTGCTCCGGATTTTCCCGATCGCCTCCATCTTATTCCTGCCGCCCTATCGGAATCATCCAGCGTCGTTCAGGCGATCCAATCGTGCATCACCTTGCCGTGCACATCAGTGAGTCGCATGTCGCGGCCACCGAAACGCTTCGTGAGCCGTTCGTGATCGATCCCCAGAAGGTGCAGCATGGTCGCGTGCAGGTCATGAATCTCGACCGGCTGGTCGACGGCCTTGTAGCCGTACTCATCGGTGGCACCGTAGGTGCGTCCCCCCGCGATGCCTCCACCGGCAAGCCACATGCTGAATCCGTACTGGTTGTGATCCCGACCGTCGGAACCCTGGCTGAACGGGGTTCGGCCGAACTCGGCGCCCCAGATCACCAGCGTGGTCTCGAGTAGTCCGCGCTGTTTCAGATCCTTGAGCAACGCTCCGATCGGTTGATCGACGGCGCGGGCATTGTTCTCGTGGCCTTCCTTGAGTTTTCCGTGCTGGTCCCATCGGTCACCTCCCACCTGTGGGCAGGTGCATTCAATGAAGCGCACTCCGCGCTCAACGAGCCTGCGGGCGAGCAGGCACTCGCGACCGAAGATCTTGGTCTGCTCGTATTCGGCATCGAGGCCGTACATGCGGCGAGTCGATTCGGTTTCGCCGTCGATGCTGGTCGCTTCGGGAACCGAGAACTGCATGCGGAAGGCGAGCTCTTGGTTTCGAATGGCGCTCTCGATTTGGTCGTCCGACGCCCCTCGGTTCCGTCGATCAAGCGCCTCGACGAGGGTCAGTTTTCGACGTTGCTGATCAACGCTGTCGCGAGGTCGAACGTTCGCGAGGACTTCCTCGGCGGGCCGGAGCACCGAGCCTTGGTTGGTTGCCGGTAGGAAACTGTTGCCGAAGCACTGCAAGCCACCGGGTGGCGTCAAGCCGCCATCGAGCACCACGAAGCCGGGGAGATTTCGGTTCTCGCTGCCGAGTCCGTAGGTCGCCCAGGCACCCATCGATGGTCGACCGGCGAGTCCCAGGCCGGTATGAAGGAAGTAGTTCGCATTGGTGTGCTCGTTGAACGGTGAAGTCATCGAGCGAACCACCAGAAGCTCATCAGCCATCTCGCGCACGTGCGGGAACAGATCGCTCACTGGGGTGCCGCAGGTTCCCCCGGGGCTGAACTTCCAGGGTGTCCCGAGACAGTTGCCATTCGAGTCGAATTGCGTCACTTCCTTCTTCATCGGAAACGGCTGGCCATGGTGATCGGTCAGCACAGGCTTCGGATCGAAGGTGTCCATCTGGCCTGGGCCGCCGTCCATGTAAAGGAAGATGACGCTGTTGGCCTTGGGCGCATGGTGCGGCTCGGGGAGCATGCCGTCTCGGGCGATGCGATACGGGCTGGCGGCGGCGACCGAATCCTCGTGCAGCAGCGCGGCGAATGCCGCGAGTCCAAAACCACCGGCTACCTGACGGAGCATCTGCCGTCGGCTGGTCGGGCCGGCGATGAATCGTCCACAGTGGTGCGAGGTTTGAGGATCGGTGGTCATGGGATCGGTGATTCAGTCGAGGTAGATGAACGCCTTGGTGTTGAAGAGGGCATGACCGACGTCGGCCCATCGCTCACGTTGATCATCTCCTGCGGCCACGAAGGCGACGATGTCATCGAGATCTTCTTCCGAGGGTTCGACAGTGAACGCAAATCGCCACATTCGATCCGCTCTGGAGCGATCAGAGTCGAGCGACGGATCGTTGAGGATTCGAACCGCCCAGATTCCGGCCAGCTCATGCACGAGTGGATCATTGAGGAATACGAGCGATTGGGCCGGAACGTTCGAAACATTCCGAGTTCCGACCGTGGTGCTCGGCGGCGGCTGGTCGAATGCGGTGAGCATGGGATCGGGGAAGTTCCGCCGAACCTCGAGATACAGGCTGCGCCGCCCGCCACCGTCCATCGGGCCACTTCCCCCGGGCCGACCCCGGCCGGTCATGAACGGGGTGAGGTGCGTCGCGACGGGTGGCCCACCGACTTGGTCGACGAGCCGACCGCTGACCGCGAGGAGCGCATCTCGGATGGCTTCCGCTTGAAGCCGTCGGATCGGCGCGATCGCGAGAAGTTCGTTCTGAGGATCGACCGTCAGCATGCGTGCCGCCGTCTCGGGCGTCGCCATGCTCGATCGCCGATACACGCTCGACGTCACGATCGATCGAATCAGGTTCTTGATGGACCAGTCGGATTGGAACTGGGTGGCGAGATGATCAAGTAACGCCGGGTGCGAGGGCATGGCGCCCAAGCCGCCGAAGTCGTCCGTGGTGGTGACCAGTCCGCGTCCGAAGAGATGATGCCATACGCGATTGGCCATCACCCGCGCGGTCAGTGGATTTGACAGGTCGAGGATGGCGTCGGCCAGTTGAATTCGACCGGACCCATGAAGCGGCGGCGAGGGCTGATCATCTGCGATGGAATCAATGAATGAACGCGTCGCGATCCCGCCGGGCGTCCGGTGCGAGCCACGAATATAAATCGGTTGGTCGACGCCGCTTCCTTCGTTGGCGGCAAGCACACGTCGGGGATTCGGCAAGGCGCCGGCGATTTCTCGTCGTGCCTCGATGTCTTGGAGTCGTCGATCTCGCGAGCCATCCGCGGCAACGAGGTCGGTGCCCCAAAGCCCGGCGGCAATCAGCGGTTCACGAAGCGCGACGCCATTCACCTGGCGATCGGTCTTTGCCGACGTGGCTCGTGCGAATTCAAGGGTAAATCGATCTCGGTCGCCGTCGCGGGCGGGATCGATCCACTCGGGCCGGTCGATGATCGATGGAACACGACCAGCGTGATCACTCATCCAGATCGCATCGACTTCGAGGCGGCCGGGGCCATCATCGATCAACTCCAAGTGGGCGCGGCATCCTGGCTGTAGCCGGGTATCCATGACCACGTGTCGCCATCGGTCTTCGGTGGCGACGTCTTGTCGGTAACCGGCGAACAAAAGCGCGTTGAACTCATCCATCATCATGCCTTCGACGACCAGGCGGATTCGGGCGCCTTCGCCGGTCCCGCGGACCCGCCAGTGGAGGAAGCGATGGTCGAGCGTGAAGGTCTCGCTGCGCAGGGTTCCCTGGAGGCGAGGTTCGAGTGTGTCACTCGTCAGGGTGCCAAATTCGGTGGGTGATGCTGGCTCGGCGCCGTGACCATTCCACGCCCACCCCGTCGGATACCACCGCAAGTCAGGCGTTGACCGATCGAATGACTCCAGGACGGTCGCCGATTCGTCGATCTCTCGGTCGAACTTGGCCAGTAACGGTGTTCGAACGTCCTCGGATGAGATGCCCTGCTGAAAACCGAGTAGGACCCAGGGATGCCACGGATGTTCCGGCGTCTGCCATGCGTCTTCCTGCAGCACGGCGATCCATCGCGCGAGGAGTTCGGGGTCAAGCCCTTGCTCGATGGCGATCGACGAGGCGGATTCAAGTTCCCGAGCATCCGCGGCGGCGTTGAGATAGGAAGCGAGCACTGCCGGTTCGACGTGGTCTGGCTCGTTTGGCTCGGATCGGTCTTCGGTCAGCCGGGCGACCGCGGACCGGATCACCCCACCCGGATCCTGGTACGCATATCCCTGATGCATCGACTGCATGTATCCCGAAAGCGCGTAGTAGTCGCGGGTCGAGATGGCATCGAACTTGTGATCATGGCAACGGGCGCACGCGACGGTGAGGCCGAGAAAACCCTGCCCGAGGACTTCAAGTTGGTTCGCGATGCGGTCGGACTGATCCTGCGTGACGTCGGTGGGTGCGTGCACCGCTTGGTGGAAGTACCAGAATCCGGTGCCCACCACGCTTTCGTTGGTTCCGTCAGTTGGATTGATCCGAGGGTCGAGCAGATCGCCGGCGATCTGCTCCCGAATGAATCGGTCATAGGGAAGGTCATCGTTGAAGGCGCGAATCACCCAGTCGCGATATCGCCATGCTTCGCCGATGGGGTAGTCAAACTCATGGCCGCAGGTCTCGGCGTAGCGAACGAGGTCCAACCAGTGCCGCCCCCAGCGTTCGCCGAAACCGGGCGATGCGAGATACATCTCGACCAGACGTTCCCAATGCGCTTCGCTCGGATCGGCTTCGAAGGCGGCGACGATCGTCGGGTCCGGCGGCAGGCCGACCAGGTCGTAGGAAAGTCGCCTCACTTGGCGGGCGGGCGTGGCGTCCCCGGCGGGTTCGAGTCCGACACCTTCTAAGGCGCTGAGGATGAAGCGATCGATGTCGGTTCGGATGAGTCTCTGGCGTTCGGGTGCGATCGAGGGCGGACTCGGATCGCCGACGGGCTCCCAGGACCAATGGCCGGCGTACTCCGCGCCGTCATCGACCCAACGACGAAGCGTCTCGATCTCCGCCGCGGTCAGTGGTTCCCCCGAAGGCGGCATCGGATCGAGATGATCGGTGATCCGTTCGATGAGCAGGCTTCGTTCGGCATCGCCGGGAACGATCGCGGGATCACGTCCCGGCTTGGCAGGCGCGATGGCACCATCTCGGAGATCAAGCCGAAGCCCTCGCTTCCGGGTGGATTCATCGGGGCCATGACAGACGAAACATCGGGCGACCAGGATCGGTCGCACGTCGCGATTGAAGTCGACCGTATCACTTGCGGATGGAACACCGGCGTGGATGGCATCGTCTGGAACCGGAGCGTCGTCGGATTGAGTGAATCCGGCAGCCCACACCGATACTGTCCCCAGCAAGGTCAGGGCAGGGGCCCATCGGCGAATCCCTCGAGGCTGATCACGGCCGACTTCCATGTCATCACTGTAGTGGCCCGACGCCAGTGGGCGAAACTGAATCGGGCGGGTGAACCACGAAAAGCGGTTCGCGTCATGACACGAGGGCCGTCCAAAGTGGACGACCCTCGTGGGAATCAGCGAATATCGAATGTCTATCGTCCGGGATCTGGAGGCGGAATCAGGCCGATCGTTTCCGTGACCGTCGGACGCCGGCGGCCCCGAGGGCCAGTGCGGTCAGACCCATCGGACCGGGGACGGCGTTGGAACCAGACGGTGTGTAGGAAGCCGCGGTGTTCGCGGTGGTCTCGACCGCCCAGCGTTCGACCGAATAGGCGCCGTTCGCGTCGTTGGAGATCTCCACCCAGCCGTAGTGGTAGTTGCCTGCCCCGGCATCAAAGCGGATGCCGATCGCGAGCGCACCCTGGGGTGTGTTACCAAAGGTGGACCAGGCGATGTCGTTTCTGGTGGCGTGGCTATTCGCCGCCTGGAACCAGCTGTGCACGGTGTACGAGGGCCCGAACACGGAGGCGACGCCATTCAAGGCGTTGGCTCCGAAGGTCTGACTTCCACGCCATTGGGCGGGGTCGTTCGCTCCAACGGAGCCCGCGGTCCCCCAGTTGATGAACGAGAGATTGTTGTTCGGCGTCCAGAGGACCTGGTTGGCGGTCTCCTGATTCGTCTGGTTGACCATCCCGGTGTTGAAGAAGTTGACCTTGAATGCGGTGTTGAACGTCGCCGAAAGGGCGAGGTCCGCGCCGTTGGTGCCAGCGGCGTTGTTGTATCCAAAGTTCTGGCTGACGGTCCAGGTCTGAAGTGCGGCGTCTGCGGCTCCCGTCACCGCGATGGCAGCGATGCCGAAGGCACTCGCGTGCGTGCTGATTCGCGCGTACGCGTCGAGTCGTGAAGACCTCCTCGATTCATGATTCTCATGATTCTCGTGATTCTCATGATTCATCTCATCTCTCCAGATTTTTACGCGGTCAGGCGTCTCGCGCCATCATCCACTAGTCAAAGAAAAAAAACCCGACGAACTGCTCAGGTCAGAGCGTTGTAAGTACCCATTCACAGTAAATCAAACGTTCGATTGTATGTGAACCCCTAAAAGTTATCGGAAATGGCATGGAGAAGCCAGAAAAATGCGGGTCGATAAACGTAAGCCGAGGCATGCCAGTGGTTTGGGTCGGCATGCCTTGCTCCCAAATCGACGAGAAGGCTTCACCGCGGGGAGATTGAGCGTCCTCGGCGGACCAACCGGGGAAGCTGGCTGGCGACAATCCCGGCCAGCATGAACCCACACCCGATCATGGTTCGCCCGTCGTAGCTCTCGCCCAGTAACCACCATCCACCGAGTGCGGCAAAGACCGCCTCAAGGCTCAGGATGATCGCGACATGCGCGGGTGGAGACTTCCGCTGGGCGACGATCTGAAGGAAGAACGCGACGCCGATCGCGAGGATGCCCGAGTAGAGGATCTCCCAGGTCGCCTCGCGTAGGGCCCGGCCAATGCCGAAGGCCTGTTCTGGTCCCTCGATCAGAATGGCCGCGATGAAGGTTGTGATGGCGACGATCGAGAATTGGAGTACGGCCAGTTCGATCGGATCGGTCTTGGGCGCATATCGCCCAATGATCTGAACCTGAACGGCCCAGCCAATCGCCCCGAGCAGAACCAGCAGCGCGGGCATGTCAATCTGAAAGCCAGCATCGCCTGTCTTGACACCAAGAAACCACATTCCCACGACCGCCAAGCCGCATCCGATCCAGGTCGCAAGGCCCGTTCGCACACCGATCATCAAACCGACCAGCGGCGTGAACACCACGTAGAGGCCGGTGATGAAGCCAGCCGGGCCTGCTTCCGTACCGACAATTCCATACTGTTGGAGGGCCGACGCGAGGGCGACCACCAGTCCGACAAGTATCGATCCCTGAATGAGGATCACCCTTTGCTTCGCCCGATCTTTGGGAGAGGCAGCAGAATCGACCCGCGGAAAGAAGAGTCTGAAGGGCACGACCGCGAGTGCGCCGATCGCAAATCGGAGCGCCGTGAAAGTCAGTGGTCCGACCGTGTCCATGGCCTCTTTTTGGGCGATGAATCCAAAGCCCCAGATCGCGGCCGCAAGGAGCATCAGGACGTCTGCGGTGATAGGCGTGAGGCGCATCGGCGAAAGGTAGCCTCCGCACCATTGTCTGGACGCCTCAGAGTTGATGATCGACGCCGTTTTCCTCGATTCACATCAAAGGGAGGGCTTCTCAAGGGATTAAGAGGCCGACACCAGGCTTCGGTGGGGTGTCGCTGTATTTTAGATCCGAACCGAGAAGATTCAATGCCGACTTCTCTGCGGTCCGATTGAGTTGGGAGCGAGGTTGCTCTTTCCCCCTGAATCCAGCCCTCGTCTGGTCCGAATCCCTGAGACCATGGCCGGTTCCAGTACGCTTCAGGGTCTGATTCGGGCCTTTGGAAGACGACGACCAACTGCATCGTCGATCCGGTGGCTCGGTAAGAACACCTGAATAATAATGCTCGGCCCCCTGCCGCCATCGCGGGGCCGTCCAATCGTTCTCCCACCCCACCAAGAGGTCGACCACGCCATGCTTCCCCGAACTTCGATTCATTCTCCCGCGGTCTTCCATCGCCAAGGCAAAGTCTTGTCGACCGTGATCGCCGTTGTCGCGGTGGTGGGCATCGGGACGGCAGTGATCCTCTCACTGGGCGGCGCCGAGCCGGCCGAATCGTCCATTGACGCGTCTCAGATCCACACCGTTTCTCGGGGTGACTTCCAGATCGTCATCCCGGCCAGCGGCGAACTGACCACCGAACGCCAGGTCGAGATTCGGAACCTTCTGGAAACTCGGGCGGTGATCACCGAAATCGTCAGCGAGGGCACCTTCGTTCAAGAGGGCGAAGTCGTCCTTCGAATTGCGGATGACGAGCTGAACGACCAGATCAAGGATGGCGAGGACAAGGTTCAAACCGCCGAGAGTTCGGTCATCGCAGCGGAACAGTCACTCGCGATTCGCAAATCGACGATGGCGAGCGATCTGGAAAAAGCGGACCTTGAAATCGAGATCGCTCAGCTCGCCATGCAGGCGTGGGAGGAGGGCGGCGTCGTCACCGCCCGACAGAAGCTCGATCTGGAGATCCAGACTGCGACGATCAATCGAGATCGACTCGTGAAGCGAGCGGAAGACGGTCGAAAACTGGTCGCGAAGGGCTTCCTCGCACTTGACGAGTACGAACGAGATCGCATTGCAATGATCGAGTCAGAAGCTCGGGTGAAGGAAGCGGAGCTCGCGAAGAAGGTCTACGAGGACTACACGATCAAGATGGAGTTGGCGACGAACAAGTCTGCCGTCGAACAGAGCCTCGCTGAGAAAGGGCGAGTTCGACAGCGACACGAGGCCGAGATCGTGAAGATCGAAGCCGACGTCGAGAGCGTCCGGTTCAAGCGAGATTCCGCTCGAGAGCGTCTTCAGGATCTCAAGGATCAGCTCCAGGCGTGCAAGATCACCGCGCCGAGCGCTGGCCTCGTGGTGTATGCATCAAGTCTCTCCAGTGGTGAGCGACGAGGCCGGGACAACGAACCACCGCCGCAGGTCGGAACAGAACTCCGCCAGAACGAATTGGTGATGATTCTCCCTGACACCAGTCGCATGATTGCCAGCCTCAAGGTTGGCGAGGCGTTGAGCGGCCGGATCCGTGCGGGTCAGCCGGCCGTCATCTACAGCGACTCACTTCCCGGCACGGCCATCCCGGCATCGGTCATCGGCGTGAGCGTGCTCGCGGAGAGTGGCGGATGGCGGGATCCCAATCGCCGCGACTACACCGTCCGGGTACTACTCGATGCCGATCCCTCGCTGGGGCTGAAGCCGTCCATGGGGTGTCGCGGCGAAATCGTTCTTGGCAAGGTCGAGAATGCCGTCTCGGTTCCGATTCAATCGGTTTTCCGTAAGGGTCCAATTGCGTTCGTCTACGTTCCAGATGAAGGCGGCTTTGCTCAACGCCAAGTGACGATCGGTCGATCGAGTGAGATGGAAGTCGAAGTGATCAAGGGGCTCGAACCGGGAGACAATGTGCTCTTGCGACGACCGACGCCCGGGGAGATCAGTTTCGAGATCGAGTCGCCTGCGACCGAGGCCTCCGACGGCGAGAAGCAGCCGTGGTTCGACCGCGGCGGGCCGACCGGAGCCCCGAGTGGTAAGGCGAGCGGGAAACCGACCGAAGGCTCGACCGAAAAAACCGCGGACGCACCGGCGAAACCGGCCCAGCGGCCCAGCGGTCGCCCCGGTTGATCGCAGATCATGC
>CALFOM010000204.1 GCA_937919685.1 uncultured Phycisphaera sp. | reverse complement strand
CCCGTGCCCGGGAATAAACCAGTTTTCATTCATCTGCCCCGAGGTGGGACCGACGGTGGAAAAAGCGGCGTACCGCCGGTCTCGCCGCCTCCTTCTTCGGTTCCCGCTTCGACCCGGATCGGTCGACGCGTTCGCTGCACCGTTCCCTCGACATCGAACCAGACGACCCAAACCCGGTCCGGAACGAACTCCGGGAAGGCCGCGGCATTCGTCCACGAACTGAGATTGTCGGCGTATTGCCATCGGCCGCCGTCGAGCAAGCTGCCTTCCTCGTCCAAGCGGGGCGGAATGCGGACCGAAGGCTCGCCGAGCTCGCTCCGGACCTCCTCCTGGGTCATCCCGATGTGAACGTCGTCAAACCCCTTTTGCACCTGCGTCATGCAACCGAACAGCATGATGCTCCAGATGGCAAGCGAGCAGCGACGGATGCCGAAGAGGGATCTTTCAATCATCGTCGGAGCGTAGCCGATCGTCGCTACCATCTCAGCCATGACCACCCTCGACACCCGCATCACGTCGTTTCTCACCCCCGAAAATCTCTCGGACGCCATCGACGGCATCGCGACCGCCCATGGGGAGACTTCTCGCGACGATGCCGCGCGGGGTATTCACCAGTGCGCCGTACTCTGGCGAGAATCGGACGGCGATCCCGCGGACTTCGCCCGATTCTGCCTCGACCACTTCGCCGCCACCGCCGAAGACCGCACGCGACTCCTCGATCGACTCGAGACGGTGCTCGAACAGGTTCGCGGCCATCTCTACGAGATGCGACGAAATTTGCGGCGGTGGAGCGATCTCGTCGGTGATTCACTTCCCGAGACCGATTCGGCATTCGCCACCTTCGACCCTGCCCCGGATCTTGCGGAACAGTTCTACGACCAGAAGATCGCCTTCATCACGCTTCTCAACTTCGAGAAGTCGACGCTCGATGACATGCTCGCCGCGGGCAGCGACTGGGATGCCGCCCGCTGGGCCGAAGCCCGAATCGCCGGTTCCTTCGGCCCCCGGATTCCCAAGGAGGTCGCGGATCTCGCCAGAGACCTTCATTTCAAGAGCTACCACTGGGTGTCGAACTTCCACGTGCCCGTGGGCACGATGACGGATACCACCGGCCGTCGATGGTTCGAGTCGGACCGCGGGTTGCTCGCCCACTGGCTCATCCGTGAAGAGATGAAGGGCGGGTACAACGATCCCGACGGACTCCATAAGCAGCGGGCGCTCTCATGGGTCATGGGGCGTCACATCGATGGAACACTCCCCGTCGCCGTCATGGATCGAACCACCACCGAAGACTGGGATCCTGCCACGAACACCATCGGCGGGGCCGACCCCGGACCGGTGCTTGATCTGGTCAGGTACGAACATTGGATGAACAACGTTCGAATCGCACGAGCCCTGGATGAACATCATCCGGACCACCCCACTGCAATCGATCGCAAATTCGGACTGGAACGTGAGATTCCCGAACAGGAAGTCGAGCAATTGCTCGTCAATCTCTTGGCCGCACCGGTCCGCAAGGACCTCGCGGCCCTCATCTCCAAACGCCTCAAGCGACCTCTCGAGGCGCACGACATCTACTTCGACGACCTCTTCGAGACTCGTGATGCCGACGAAATGAATGCCGAAGTCAGCCGGCTTTGTCGCGATGAGGTGGAGTTTCAGGCCAAACTCCCCGAGATACTCCGAGGCCTCGGATGGCCCGATGACGACGCCGATTTTCTCGGATCGAGAGTTCGCGTGGAGATCGCCCGAGGTTCTGGCCACGCCATGCGACCTCAACTTGCCGAGTACGGCGCCTGGCTCCGCACCAACCGGCTCAAGGACCAACTCGGCTGGGACGGATTCGACACCGGCATGCATGAGCTCGGACACAACCTCGAGCAACTCTGCTCGACGTTCTTCGTCCCGAGAACGGCACTTCGAGGCGTTCCGAACACGGCATGCACCGAAGCCTTCGCATTTCTCTACCAGTCGCTTGCGAAGCGGGCGCTCGGTATCGAAGACGCCGCGGAAGCCGAACGTACCTTTCACGAAGAGACCATCGCTTCGATGCTGATGGCATGCCAGATCGCCGGGCCCAGCCTCGTCGAACTTCGCACCTGGCGTTGGATCTACGAAGCCGGCGAGGCCTGCACGCCGGAGGGCATCCGCGAGAGCCTGCTCCGAAACGCCCGCGCGGTTTGGGCCGAGTTCTTCCAGGAACACTTCGGAGACGACCCGTATCACATCCTCGGCGCCTATCAGCACATGCTCGGCCATCCCCTCTACCTTCCAGACTACGCCATCGGCCGGACGATCAGCCATCAGATCCGAAGCCACATGCAGGGCAAGGATCTCGCCGCGGAAACAAAGCGGATCTGTTCGATCGGTCGCGTCACGCCGGACGCTTGGATGCGATCGGCGGTGGGTGGCCCGCTCTCTGCGGCGCCGCTCATCAAGGATGCCGCCGAAGCCCTTCGCATTCTGGGCTGAGGCAGCGCGATCAACGCCGAAAATTCCGACCCGACCGATCACGATTCTCACCGCGCAGAAAACGGGCCACCCTCGAAGGGTGGCCCGTTCATTTTCAAATCTCGCGTCAGATTCAGGCCGAGAAACTCGAACCACAACCGCAACTGCTCGTCGCGTTCGGGTTGCTGAAGACAAACCCGCGGCCCATGATCTCGTCCTTGAAGTCGATCGTGGTGTCGTTCAGATAGAGATACGACTTGGGATCGCAGACGACTCGGACGGTGAACGGCTCGCCACCCTCCAGGTCATCGTCACCTGTCGCCACCGCGACTCCCCCTTCGGAGGATGCAACGCTCGAGGCCTTGGCTGGGCGGCGGTGATAGTTGAATTCCCACAATTCGTCGGAGTCCTTCTGGACCTCGGTGAGATCCAGGAGGTAGCTGAATCCGCTGCATCCGCCGCCCTTCACGCCGACGCGAAGGCAGATCTTGGCAGGATCAAGGTCCTGCTGGCGGATGATTGCATCGATTTCACGGGCAGCGTTTTCGGTCACGTTGACAGGCATCGGTTGCTTCCTTTTAGCTCGAACAGTTTCACGAACGGCGGCATCGCCACCGGATTCAAAGTCGGTCAGTGGGCGTGGCCGACCTCGGCCTCATCGAGTTTACCATTCTTCCTCTTGTAATCCTCGATCGCAGTTCGAATCGAGTCCTCGGCAAGCACGGAACAGTGGATTTTCACCGGCGGAAGCGAGAGCTCCTCGACGATTCGAGTGTTCTTGATCTTGAGCGCCTCGTCCACCGACTTGCCCTTGATCCACTCGGTGGCGAGCGACGAACTGGCGATCGCCGAGCCACATCCGAAGCATTTGAACTTCGCGTCCTCGATCACGCCGTCTTCGCCGACCTTGATCTGCAACTGCATGACGTCGCCGCATTCCGGAGCGCCGACGATGCCGACACCGATGTCCTTGCGTTCTTTAACCTCGTTGGAGGCGCCGAAAGAGCCGACGTTTCTTGGGTTCTGATAGTGGTCAATAACCTTTTCGCTGTATGCCATGTCATTCGTTCCTTGATTGGCTTGGATGGCGGTCCTGATCTCGAAGCATCAGTGGGACTGCCATACGATCTTGGTGATGTCGATGCCTTCGTTGTGAAGGTCGTAGAGCGGGCTGAGTACCCGGAGATGTTCAACGGCCTCATGGATCGACTTGATTGCGAAATCGACCTCCTCTTCAGTCGACCAGCGGCCGAGCGAGAGTCGAAGCGAGGAGTGAGCAAGTTCGTCGCCCAGCCCCAGCCCCTTGAGCACGTAACTCGGCTCCAGACTTGCACTGGTGCAGGCGGAGCCGCTGGAGCAGGCGATGTCCTTGATTCCCATCATGAGGGACTCGCCCTCGACGAAACCGAAGGAGATGTTGGTCAGATGCGGGAGACGTTGCTCGGCATGCCCGTTGACCTCCACCACGTCCATCAGACCCTTGAGTTCGTTTTCCATCTTGAGCCGCAGCGCGAGCAAACGCTCCCCCTCGGACTCCATCTCGTTTTCGCAGATCTCGCAGGCGGCTCCGAACCCGACGATTCCAGGGACGTTCAAAGTTCCTGAACGCATTCCGCGTTCATGCCCGCCACCGTCGAGCTGAGCTTGAAGCCGGACACGAGGACGTCGTCGTCGAACGTAGAGGGCGCCCACGCCCCCGGGGCCGTAGATCTTGTGGCTCGACCAACTCATCAGATCGACGTTGTCTCGCTCGACGTCGGTCGGCATCTTGCCGACCCACTGCGTCGCGTCGGTGTGGAACACCGCGCCATGCTCGCGACAGACGGCACCGATCGATCGGATGTCGTTGATGGTTCCGATCTCGTTGTTCGCCCACATGATCGTGACGAGGATGGTGTCGTCCCGCATCGCGGCGCGGACCAGATCTGCGGTGACGATCCCGTTTGAACCTGGTTCGAGATAGGTGACGTCAAACCCGTCGCGTTCAAGTCGCTTGCACGGATCAAGCACCGCCTTGTGCTCGATGATGCAGGTGATGATGTGCCCACGCCCCTTCTCTCCCACGGGGGCCTTCGCATACATCTGCGCGGCGCCCTTGATCGCGAGATTGTTGCTCTCGGTCGATCCGCTCGTCCAGACGATCTCCTTGGGGCCGGCACCGATCAGGCTGGCAGCCTGCTCGCGAGCACGGTCGACCCCTGCTTCTGCCGCCCATCCAAAGGCGTGATTTCGGCTCGCCGAGTTTCCGTAGATCTCGGTGAAGTAAGGAAGCATCGCCTCGACGACTCGAGGGTCGGTCCGAGTCGTGGAAGCATTGTCCATGTAGATTGGAAGGTTCACCGTCAAGAAACTCCGAAGGGCGAGGAAGGCAGGGCGACCACGGTTTGAGCCATTCAGGATGGCTCGGTTCGGCTGTCCGAGAAGACAGAACAAAGTGAGCCACCAATGCGGCTCGCGTCAACGATCGATCCTCTGGGCCGCTCGGGAGACGTGGAGCCTCCCGGAAACTCGGCATTGAGAATGAGTCTCATTCTAGCCGGATGGACCCGGCAACTCCAGCCATCAGGGCCTGAAATCACCATTGGCCCTGAGAAGACGATTTGACCCCCCCAAATGTCGTTACGACCCGCCTGGGCCGTACACTTGCTCCCGATGACGGCACCTCGGATCATCCAGAACCCCGCAGAACTCGACGACCTGGTGGGCGGCTGCTTCGTTCCCACGATGGGGGCGCTGCATGAGGGCCATCTTTCGCTGATTCGAGCGGCCGCACGAATCGGCGGCCCCGTGATCACCAGTATCTTCGTCAACCCGACGCAATTCGCTCCGAGCGAGGACTTTGACGCCTATCCGCGACCGGTCGATCGAGACATCCAAGTCGCTGGCGAAGCCGGTACCGATGCCGTCTATCTCCCCTCGGAATCCTCGCTCTATCCCGAAGGACGACACGCGTCGGTCGATCTTGCGGCCCGCCTCCCCCTTCCGGATGTGGCGAGACTCCCGCAGTTGGAAGACGCCGGACGGCCTCATTTCTTCGGTGGGGTCTGCTTGGTCGTCGCTCGACTCTTGGATCAGGTCCGACCATCCGCGACCGTCTTTGGCGAGAAGGACTGGCAGCAGTTCCAAGTGATTCGGGCGATGGTCGCCGGCGATGCTCGATTCGCGGGCATCGAGGTGATCCCAGGCCCCATCGTGCGAGAGCCTGACGGACTCGCGATGTCCAGCCGAAACGTCTACATCCCCCCGGCGCACCGCGAGCAAGCACGCGGACTGACCCACGCCCTCGATGCTGCGGAGTCGGCCACGACGCCGACGGAAGCCGAAGCCGTGATGCGAGCCACGCTGGAAGATCATCGACTCGCCGTGGAATACGCGGTGATCCGGGCACCCGAAACCCTGATGCCGGTCGCTGACCTGAGCCGACCGACCAGGGCGATCATCACGGCCAGACTGGACTTCGACGGTGGTTCGGTACGCCTCCTCGACAATCGAGCCATGCCCCTTGTCGGATGATCCTTCCTGCAACCCCATCGTTCGCAACCGGATGCGTTTCATCGCCTTCGGACTTCTGCTGATTGCCGGAGGTTGCCGCAGCGTTCGCCCTGCGAGCGACCCGCACCCGAGCGGCGTAGTCCCCGCGCCCCCACACATCTCCTGGCTGGAACTTCGCGTTCCAAAAGACATCGTCGATGCGACGGGGAATGCCCATCGACGATCGCCCAACCACCCGGACGGTATCGCAGTCAGAAATGCAGGTGGCGATCTGGTCCCCCTGCTTCCGATTGGGGTCCGGGGTGCCATCGAGATCTGGGAGTTCGCCAGTGAACCGCTCGGTGGCGGTTGGATCTCCGGAATCGATCCCGGTTTGATCAAGCAAGGTCGCAGCTTCGTCCTCGTTTCCAACGCCGCCGCCGATGATCCGCCCTCGGACTTGAACGTGCCCCGCCGGCGAGCGATCGATGCCGTCATTCTGGAGCCCTCTGCAACACCGTCGGCCGGCACCGCGATCGTGATGAGCAGCCTCGCACGACAGACCCCGCCGGAACAGGCATTCATGGCCGACCTACTCGGTGCCGGTTTCACGGTCATCACCACCGCACCCCCAGTCAACGCGATCGATCGGGCGACCGGCGGACGAACGACCCTCGACATCGAGGCCGATCCGGAACTTGCGGGACGAATGTTCGCCGCAGAAGTCGATCTCGCTTTCACGGCTTGGGCGGACGGACTCAAGGCGGTGCTGACCTACCTTGGTCAGACGAGCGACATCACCCCATCACCACTGGTACTGATCGGGGTAAGCAGCGGCGCGGTGGCGGCGCCAATCGTGGCGGCCCGACTGCACGAAGATTTTCCGATCGAGGTGGCTGTCCTGATCGCCGGAGGCTCGGATGTCGCCTCGATCCTGCTGGAGACAACCCTCGACCCGGAAGATCTCCGATTGATCCGCCGGGGCGACCGTTCCAACGAGACCGATGCAGCCGTCTTCGCATCGAGCTATCACCGCTCGGTTCGCCTCGATTCGGCAGCAATCGTCGAATGGCTAGGCCGTCGTCCGGTCCTTCTCTTGGAAGGGGGCTACGACCGTGCGATTCCGAGTTCGTCCCGATCACTTCTCGATAGACGGCTCGGACGTCCGGAACGATGGTGGTATCCGGTCGGTCACTACGGTCTCTTTTTCATTCTTCCCGGCGAAGGCGACGCGATCGTCGATTGGATCCGACGCTCGCTCCGCCCGATCATCGGACCATCGAAGGTCGATATGAGATCCGGGAACCCCGCTCTGAGGTCGCACGAAGAGAGATTCGAGACGGGAACATTATGAAATCAAGGCTCTGGACCATAGGATGATCTCATCGCATCGCCGACCATGCCCCAGAAACCTGCCCTCCGCTTCTCGGCTCGCCGGATCGACCACTGCACCAATCGGGGAGGCGCCGATGCGATCCCCCCCCTGGCCTCCGTAAGGAATCATTCCTGATGCTCCAACTCCTCAGTACCGCGATCCTGATCTCCCTGCCATCGCTGTCCCTCGCCGTCCCCACTGCGATGGCGCCATCCGCATCGATGGTCGAACTTCAGGACGAGTCGAGTTGGAAAGGCCGACTACCGGGTCCGGACCGGGCTGCCGCGGAGGCCGGCATCGGCTTCGAGGCACCCGCATTTCCGGAAGAACTCACCTGGATCGGCAGGCCCGCCGCCGTCTCGATGGAGAAACTCCGAGGCAAGGTCGTGGTCCTACAAACCTGGACCTGCGGAACCTCTCTCGGTCGTGGAATTCCCAAGAATCTCGATCGAAGCCTCAAGGATCTCGCCGAGCGCGAGGACGTCGAGGTCATTCTCATTCATACCCCACAAGATGCCGAGAAATCGGCTCATTTCTGCAGCCGTGCGAAGCCCGCCTTCCCGATCGCCGTCGATGCTTCGGGCAGTTTCTGTGATCAACTCGGCGCCTTCAAACTGCCCGTCAACATCATCGTCGATCGATCCGGCACCGTTCGCTACGCCGGACTCACCGACCGGGGCGCCGCAAGTGCCGTTGAGCATCTTCTGACGATTCCGTACGACCCGACAGTCAAACCCGAACCTCGACCAACACCGGACGTATCGGCCGCGACTCCGCGAGGAAACTACCCGCCCATCACCGGCAATCCGGGCGCCGCCAGCGATCTTCGCGGAAGATCCGCGCCTCCCTTTGTGGTCGACCGCTGGATCTCCGCCGAGCCCGATGCTCGTGGAAAAATCGCGATCATCGATTTCTGGGCGACCTGGTGCGGCCCATGCATTCAGGCCATTCCCCACATGAACGAACTTGCCGACCAGTTCCGAGGCAAGGTCGAGTGCGTCGGAATTTCCGACGAATCAAAATCCGCGTTCGAAGCCGGAATCGAAAAGAAGAACCTCAAGGATTCGAGCTTTAGATATGCCCTCGCCCTCGATCCGAAGGGCCGGATGAAGTCGGCGTTCAACGTCAGAGGGATCCCCTTCGTCGCTGTCATGTCGACCGACTGGGTGGTTCGATGGCAGGGTCACCCGTCTTCGCTGACCTCAAGCATCATCGCTTCGATCATCGCGGCGGATCCCGGCATTTCAAGCAACACGTCCAAGGTGACGGCCCCGGGGACGCCGCCCGCACGTTGGGCGGGTCAAAAACGCTGAGTCGGCTGGTTCATCCCACCCACACCCCAAGACTCACCTCAAGCTGAGTTCACGCCTCGGTTTCTTCGTCACCGACCGGCGAACTTTCAGGAACGTGATCAACGACTTCGAGCGACGACGGAATCCGCAAGATCGCGAAGAAGATCCTCGGTACCGCCCAAGGGCAGGCCTTTGATCACCAACTTCGCGGCCTCCACTTGTTCGATCGCGAAGGCGATGGCCTTGCCGGTCGCGTCCGCCGCACGAAGAAGCTGAAGCACATCGCCTGCATCGCGCCGACGAAACGCATCGACCGCATCCGCAAAGGTGGCCGTATCGGCGGAGTCGAGGAGGATGATCATGGGCAGCGTGAGTTTCCCTTTCGCGAGGTCGCGTCCAACGCTCTTCCCGACTACTTCGGTCTCGCCTTCCAGGTCGAAGACATCGTCTCGAATCTGGAACGCGACGCCCAGATGCTCGCCAAAGACTCCGAGGGCGTCGGAAGTCTCCTCCGAACCACCGACCATCCTCGCACCCAGACGGCCGCAGGCTCCGACCAGAACCGCGGTCTTGCGTCGAATCGTCGCGAGATAGGTGTCTAGGTCGAGCCCGAGATCGTCTCGATGATGCAGCTGAATCAACTCGCCTTCGCAGAGCGTGTTCGTCACCCGACCGATTCGCTCGGTGAGATCGGCATCTCCAATCGTCGCCGCCAAATGGAAGGCGTTTGAGATGAGGTAGTCGCCCAGCATCACCGCCGTTTCGTTGTCATTGAGCCGATTGACGGTCTCGCCCCCTCGTCTTCGATCTGCTTCGTCGAGGACATCGTCGTGAACCAGGGTGGCCATGTGGATCATCTCGAACACCGCCGAGAGTCGCCGCAGATCTTGTGATTCAAGAACGCCGATATCACCTTCGGCTGCCGCCACCCCGGATAGGAGCGTGAGCGTCGGGCGCAACATCTTTCCGCGATACCGGCTCACATGCCGGCACAGAGATTCGACGGCCGGAAACTCGCTCGCCAACTGCCGCTCGAAAATCGCCGCGACCTCTTCGAGGGTCGCCATCAAGGGCTGGAGGAATCGATCGTGTTGCGGGTCGAGTTCGATCATGCGATTTTCGGTGTCTCTATCAAGTTCTTCACCGGGGGGCGGTTCGCTGCTCGGTGCCATGAGATGCAGTGAGATGCCGTGAGATGCCATGAGATACCCTGAGATGCAGTCCCGCGGGCGAAGCGTGGATTCGC
>CALFOM010000203.1 GCA_937919685.1 uncultured Phycisphaera sp. | reverse complement strand
AAGCCCCACCCATCCGCCACGATGTCGAAAAAACCATCGAGCGAACACCTGTATATCAAGGGGTCTCAATCTCAGGCAACGAGCGTAGCACGTCTGAGAGTTGATTTCACTAAAATTCACCGGCTAGAACCGGAACGACCCCTTGATGCTGGCGCGCAGGGTCGGTCTGAACTCGGAATCCCGGTTCGAGGGCAGATCCTGATCAATTTGGAACGAGATGAACGCGTCGCTTGCAACCCTCACGCCGATCTCCTGCCCCAGCGAAATCCGCTCCTGGGCCGCATCGAAAGTGATCCGAGCCGCGACGGTCGCCCGATCGTCCAGCGTGGCTCGCCCGTCGAATGACGTTCGCAGCGTGTCCCCCGCCGCGATGCCGTCAATTCGCTCGTCGAGGGCGATAACACCCCCAAGGTCGATCCCCGGAGCAGCACGCCATCGGGCGGCGCCTTGCCACGCCGTTTCGACGACCCCGACCGAATCTCCGAACGCCACGCTTCCGCCTAGTCGCAAGGGTCGATCTGGATTCGTATCGATGCCGATGCGAAATCGTTCTTGTCGATCCTCCGTGATGCGATCGGCCTCGGCTTCGATCCGACGCTTCTGCTCGATCCCCAATTTCACCTGATCCCCCGTCACGGTGAGGAATCTGGCGACATCAATCACCAGATCGATGGACCGAGGATCGAATTCCAGATCGGTGTCGACGCGAGTTCGGATGCCGAACTGCCACGACTTCAAAAAGCCCAAGCCTTCGAGCGGAATCGACCAACCCATTCGACCGAGAAGGGCATGACTGCCGATGCCACCCACATTGCCGAGGCCACTCTCGAAGCCGTCGCCGAGTCTCCGCCAGGCAATGCCATATTCGATGCTTCCGATGCCACCGCCGATCGACGCGCCGACGGCGCTGCGGTCGGTCTGTGCCTCGGAATCCCCGGCATCGCCCATCGCATGCTGTACCCAGGCCTGGATTCGCTGGCCGCCAATTCGTTGATCGACGTCAAATCCCAGAAGAGAATGGTCACCACTCCGACCGCCCCCGCGAGTTGCCACAAAACCGAGGGAGGAACCAGCCGAAGGCCGGAAGACGGCGCGGGTGGCAAAGAAATTGCGTTCCAGTCCATTCGCTTCCGACGGCGAACTGAAGAGCCGTTCGCCGACGAACGGACTTGCCTCGGCCGCACTCTCTCCGCCGAATCCTAACCCCTCGAACGCGACGCTTCCATTTGCAAGACGAACGGGCTCGTCGAAGCCCGTGGTGTCTCGATCCCAGCCCAATCGAGTTTGATTCTCCGATCGGAAAGCATCGCTCGCGTCGATCTGCCCGCCAGCGACCACCGCCACCGCCAACGTCGAACTTGGACGCCAGTCAATGTCGATGCCTCCGATGCCGAGGGTGCCGCGGGTCGGATCCTCGGCGCCGGTGATTCGTCCGAAAGCGCCGATCCTCGGCATGAGCCGGTCATCAACCTCCTCGCGAAGGATGAGATCCAACACCTCAAGATCACGTCTTCGGGTCTCGGACGATCGCTCGGCAAACGGCAGGAAGACCGCCGAGGACTCCGCATCGAGAATTGGTGTTCGGGGAAGAGGAAGATCGAGATCGAATCCCGCAACCCCAGTGTGCCTCGAGGCGACCGCGTCAACCGGAAGGACGAAGGACCATCCGGCGATCACGCCCGTCAGACCGAAGATTCGGCATGACTTCAGAGTGCAGAGCAGTCGACGCGCCACAAATCCCACGGACCAGCCTCCCACGGCGCCGGCGTCGGCACCACGATGCTATCGGACCTCTCAGGACCGAAGCAGGACGACAGAATTAAAACGGTGCGGGATTCTCACGATCCCGTACCCACCACTACGTTCATCGTCAGAACGAGAACGTCCAGCCAATCTTCGCGATGAATTCCGTGGTGTCAATCGTGAAGTCGAGGTCATCCGCCTCGACGTTCTGGTTGAAAACCACAAAAACCTCCTGCCCGTCGCGAAACGCCCATCGGAATCGACTATTGACACCGACGGTCCCGGATTGCGTGTCGTACTGAATAAGATTCTCCCAAGAGACATCCGGCGTGAAGTAGAAGTTCACGCGACTAGAGACCAGCCAGGTTTCCAGACGTCCGGTATCGAGCCTGATGTCGTTCCATTGCGCGGCGGTTGCGAGAAGAAGGCTGGGAGCCGGTTGCCAACGCGCGTCGCCCGACAACGTGGTCCTCGAACCCCCGTAGTACCCGCTCCATGCCGCCGATCCGCCAATCTCCACCGGCTCCTTCGACGTGGTCTCGAATCCCGCTTCAACCCGGCTCCACGTGTAGTTCCCGGCCGGGACAAGAAGTTGGTTTGCGACCAGAAAGTCCTGCGTGGGAACTTCCTGTTGGATGCCGTACTCGAGATAGATCTCATCGCCTCGTTCGAACTGAATCTTCGGCACTTCGAATTCAAGGTCCATGCTCTCGATCTCTAGGTCGAGATCCGTGACCATGAAGCCCCCCACTCCGAGATCGATCGTCCGCACCAGTGGCGAATCGGGCCGCCATCGATACCGCCCGCCACCGAACAACTCGTGGATGCCCGTCCGCTGCACGAATCCGAGCGCCGGGAAGTAATCACTGCCGATCCGAGCCCAGCCGAGTCGCCAGTTCACGATGTCGTTGGGATAACTGATTCGGGCGCCCATCGCGGTGGCATCCGAGTCCTCTTCGCCGCCGGTGAAGGTCTGCTGGAACCAAGCGTTGCCCGACAGGGTGCGACCACCGCTGAGGTCCGTGGTCACGAAGTTGAAGTCGGTCCCGAGCAGACTGTTCGATTCGGGCCCGAGCGGATTTCCGTTGGTGGCGATCACTCCGATCGAAGACTGCTCGAACACATTGAACAACGCACGCCCCGCGAAGTAGTTCCGGCCGGCCGGTGAGACCTCGTCGTCCATCTGCGTGTCGAGAATCCCAACCGAGACATCCTCGATCGATCCGGTAAGTTTGACCCCACCAAGGATCGTCTGAGGCTCGCCTTGCGGTGAAAGTCCGATCCGCCGAGAGTAGAACGGCAGGGGCGTAGAACGTATTCCACCAAAGTTGAAGTACCCGGCGTCTTCGAGGAAGAAGTCTCGCTTCTCGGGGAAACGAATCGAGAATCGAGAGAAGTTGATGATCCGCTGGTCGACTTCGGTCTCGGCGAAGTCCGGATTGACCGTCCCGACGAACGTGAGTCCGGGCGTGATCTTCCAAAATACGTCGACACCTCCGGTACCGGTGACGTCGGTGCCGTCGTCCTCTTGAACGGTGAGCTTTCCATAGGGACGGACATCGAATCCGGAACCTTGATCGATGTCACCAAACATGTCGACGATCCCGGCATCCGCGACGGATGTAACGCTGACATCCCGATCTGCGGAAGTCCACCGCACTCGTTCGTTATTCCGCCGGATGGTGCGCTCGAAGTTGATCCCCCAGTTACGAGAGTCAGCGTCAATCGAGATGGACCGGAATGGGATCACAAACTCCGCAGTCCAGCCGTGTTCGTCGATCGCGGCGCGACCGAACCACTGGCCGTTCCAATCCACGTCCGTCCGTCCGTTGACCAAACGCGAATCGCTCCTAGCCCCGAGTGGGTTCATCGAGAAGACATAACCGGTGCGGAGATTCCGCTTCGGATCGAGCACCATCAGGACGTTGTCGTCGGCACTGATGTTTCCGTCACGAATCATCGCCCGCGCGATGATCTCGTCCGGGTGGTCGTCAAAGCACCGAACGCCGACGTAAAGATTCCGGGAATCTCGCATCAGCCGGATTTCGGTCCGCTGGCTCGGGGCCGCCCCTTCCACGGGATCGACCTGTCGCCAGGTGTCGGCAAGCAACGTGCCGTCCTGCCAGATCTCTTCGAGCACGCCATCAATCTCCGGCGCCTCGGTCACACCGAAGACCTGCGGCGCCGCCATCGTCCCGAGTACCTCGCCGCCGAGAATCGCCGCCGCCTCGTCGCCGCCTTCCGCTACTGGATCTGCCGACTGAGCGAACACCGCCGCTCCGCCTGCGAAGACGATCGACATGACAAGACCGATCGCCGAACGGCTGACGGGAAAGACCAAGATCGGAGAGGCGAGTTCCATGAGAGAGCGATCCTAGACCGGCGTGGTCCGATCGGGTTGCAACGGACCGGTTGGTTCGAGAAGGACGGCCCAGCCGATTCGCTACGCTGCTCGAATCAGACCGATCATGCCCACGACCAAAGCAAAGTAAACCACATGATGCCTCCCATCGCCGACCGCCTCGAAATTCGATTGGACCTTCCCGGTCTCCCCGAGATGGAACCATTGCTTCGGGACTTCGCATCCCGCGCGATCGACTTCGCCGACATCGATGGAGATCGCAAGACTGATCTCTTGGAGGCGATGATCTCGGCCGTCAGTCTGGTCGAGCGGGAGCTCGATGCAACCGAACATGAGGTCGTCACGCTTCGAATCACCGCGATCATCGATTCCGCGGCGATCGAGTTTTCGGTGCTGGAGAGCGGCACCCCGCTCGGAGACGATGATCTCGACTCGGCCAGACATGCCATTCCCACGCAGATCAGGCCCGCCCGAGTCTTTGATCGCCTCTGGTGGGTTCAACGTGGCCCGGAAGGATCCGAACTGCACCTTCGGGCCCACCGTCCCCACGCGAACATCTCGACTCTGGAGTCCGCCGCGCACCGGCTCGATCACGAAGCCGCCGAAACAGACCATGCGAAGTCAGCGCCTTCGGCCACCACCAACGACTATCGAATCCGAGACTATCGGCTCGGCGACGGACTCGAAGTCGCCCGCCGGATCTACGAGTCCTACGGACATTCCTACCCCAATCCCGATCTCTACTACCCCGATCGGATCGACGCGCTCAATTCAGAAGGCCGGATTCACTCGATCATCTGCGAATCTTCAAACGGGGATTTCGTCGGACACTACGCCCTCGAACGTCCCGATCTCGGACCGATTGGAGAAGCCGGTCAGGCGGTGATCGACCATGCGCACCGCGGACATGGCCTGATGAAGCCGATGCGAACCGCGGTAGAAGCCGCCGGCACGGAGCTCGGGCTCCTCGGAATCTGGAGTCAGCCGACGGCGCGTCATCCATTCAGTCAGCGCATGAACCTCGGCTTCGGCTCGACCGCCTGCGGCCTGTGTCTTGGAACCACACCGGCCGAAACCACGCTCCGTGGCGGCGTCGGAGCCTCGTCTTCCAAGGAAGATGCTGCGTCACGGCACTCCTGTTTCCTCTACTGGCATCCACTGCAGCCCGAGCCTCCGATTACCGCCTTCGTGCCCGCAGCCCTGGCGGGACTGATCGGAAGAATTTACGCCGCGCGGGGACGCGAATCGACCATCGAGACGACCGGAACCGCCGCGCCGCGTCGCGAAGGCGTCCTGCACGCCCGATTCGATGCCGCTCGGCGGGTCGGCCGAATCGAGGTCGATTCGATCGGCCCGGCCTCGATCGAAGCCATCCGCTCGGGGCTCACCGTCATGGAGACCGCCGCTGATGCCGCCGTCATCTTCGTCGACCTCCCGATCGATGATCCCGGTTGCGCCGAACTCGCCGAGCGGCTCCTCGACGAAGGGTGCCGGCTGGCGGGTATCGGCCCCCGATTCCGTCGCACCGCCGAGGGTGCCGAGGACGTTCTTCGCCTCCAACGTGTACTGAGTCCGGTGGACGAGGCTGGAATCGTCGTAGAAGGCGATCTCGGGCACGAACTCGCGTCGGTGATCCTGGGCCGCGACTGAACGAATCCGTCTCGCGGGGTACGATCGCCTTCATGTCAGGACCCGTCGTCGATCTGCACACGCATCTTCTTCCCGAACACTGGCCGGACCTCGCCGAGAAGTTCGGTTACGGCGGCTGGATTTCTCTCGATCATTGCGCACCGTGCCGAGCCCGAATGGTGATCGACGGGAAGTCGTTTCGCGAGATTGATGATCGTTCTTGGTCACCTCAACGACGCCTCGCCGACTGCGAATCGCACGGTGTCGACATGCAGGTGCTTTCCACCGTGCCGGTGATGTTCAGTTACTGGGCAAAGCCCGCGGATGCGCTCGAAGTCTCGCGGCTGCTCAACGATCATCTTGCTGGCGTGGTGCGCGATCGCCCCGATCGTTTCCAGGGACTTGGAACGATTCCGATGCAGTCTCCGGATCTGGCCTGCGCCGAACTGGAACGCTGCGTGAACGAACTCGGTCTTCGAGGCGTCCAGATCGGCTCGCACGTCGAGAAGTGGAATCTCGACGCCCCGGAGCTCTTCCCGGTGTTCGAGACGGCGGCACGCCTCGGCGCCGCGGTCTTCGTCCATCCATGGGAAATGATGGGCAGTCCCGAGATGCCAAAGTACTGGCTTCCCTGGTTGGTGGGCATGCCCGCCGAGACTGCTCGCGCCGCCTGCTGCCTCGCGATGGGCGGCGTGCTCGACCGGCTCCCCGATCTTCGTATCGGCCTCGCGCACGGCGGGGGCTCGTTCCCGTTCACCATCGGCCGAATCGCTCACGGTCATGCGGTACGGCCAGATCTCTGCGCCGTCGACAGTTCGACGCCACCACGCGATTTCCTCGATCGCTTCTTCTACGACTCGCTCCTGCACGATGCCGGCGCCCTTCGCTATCTCGTCGACCTCGTCGGCGCCGAACGCATCGCGATGGGAAGCGACTATCCGTTTCCGCTGGGTGAACACATACCGGGCGAACTCATTCGGTCGATCGAAGCCTTCGATGATGCCACGCGAGACCGTCTCCTCGGGGGCACGGCTCTGGAGTTCCTCGGCCTGCCGGTTTCCGCCATGAGAGTCGATCGATGACCTTGTCGAACGCCCCCACGACGTCTCCGTTTGACGGCATTGCCGCCGCGGATCTCGATCCGACCGCCGCCGGGGCCGCTCACCTCGACGGCCTCGATCCACTCGCTGGATTTCGAAGTCGATTCCATCTACCCAAGCGACCTGATGGCGGCGACGCCTCATATTTCGTCGGGAACTCCCTCGGACTGCAGCCGGTCGCGGCGAGAGCGATCATCGAACAGGAACTCGACGACTGGGCGCGGCTCGGTGTCGAGGGCCACTTCGATGCCACGCGTCCCTGGTATCCGTATCACGAGAATCTTCGAGACGGCTTCGCCCAGATCGTCGGCGCGCTCCCAACCGAGGTCGTCGCGATGAACTCGCTGACCGTCAACCTGCATCTGCTCTTGGTGTCCTTCCACCGCCCCGAAGGAGATCGACGCATTCTCCTGATGGAAGACGGCGCGTTTCCCAGCGACACCTACGCCGTCCAGTCGCACATCGCGGCGCGGGGCGGCGACCCCGCCACCGACATCGTTCGAGTCTCGCCGCGACCGGGCGAGGATCTTCTTCGAACCGAAGACATTCTGGAGGAAATCGAAAGACTCGGCGACCGCCTCGCCACCGTGATGTTCGGCGGCGTCAACTTTCGAACCGGTCAGTTGCTCGATCTCGCGGCAATTACCGATGCGGCTCACGCGGCCGGAGCGCTTGCCGGCTTCGATCTCGCCCACGCGGCGGGAAATGTCCCACTCGCCCTCCACGACTGGAACGTCGACTTCGCGGCGTGGTGCACCTACAAGTATCTCAATGGCGGCCCAGGCGCCGTCGGGGGTGCCTTCATTCACGAGCGACACGCGACCAACGGCGACATCCCTCGATTCGCCGGCTGGTGGGGCAACGACCCGGACACCCGCTTTCGCATGCATCTCGAAGACACTTTCGTTCCGGTGCCGACCGCCGAAGCTTGGCAACTGAGCAATCCACCCATCCTCGCGATGGCGCCCTTGGTGGCATCGCTTGATCTCTTCATGGAAGCCGGACTCCCTGCGCTTCGATCCAAGAGTCGCGTGCTGACCGGGTTTCTCCACACCTGCCTCCGCGAGATGCTCCCCGCCGGGAGTTCGGTGATCACGCCGGGAAATGCCGAAGAGCGAGGTTGCCAATTGTCGGTCCGGATCGCGGATCGCGCCCGGGAACGTTTCGAGGCGCTCGCGCCACAAGGTATCTTTGCCGACTTCCGTCCGCCCGATGTGGTGCGAATCGCGCCGGTGCCTCTCTACAACACGTTTGCGGACTGCCTCCGCGTCGCGGAAGTTCTCCGGTCGCTTTGACTTCCTTTCCTTGATCGACCAGATTCTCCATGCCTGAATCGCACGACATCGTGATCGCCGGAGCCGGGCTCGCCGGAGCCATGCTCGCCGCCGAGCTCGGGAAGGCCGGGCACCGAGTGCGGCTCTTCGAGCGGCGCCGCGATCCGCGTCGCGCCGATGCGGAGAGCGGGCGTTCCATCAATCTCGCGATCAGCGTCCGAGGATTGCACGCGCTGCAGATCGCGGGCGTCGAAGCCGAAGTACTCGCCGAGGCGATCAAGATGCCCGGCCGAATGGTCCACCTGCACGGCCAGGAGATCTTCTCTGCCTATAGCCGTGACCCGAAGCGGGCGATCAACTCCGTGAGCCGGAGCGGACTCAACCGCCTGCTCGTCGAAGCCGCGGCGGCCAGCCCCGGCGTCGAGATCATCTTCGAGGCGAGATGCGTCGACGCCGACTTCACAGATGATCATCGCCCGGCCGCGATCTTCGAACATGCCGACGGCCGACAAGAACGGATTGAAGCGGATCTGGTGATCGGAACCGACGGCGCTTTCAGCGCGGTTCGCGCGGCCATGCAGCGGACCAGTCGATTCGACTTTTCGCAGACCTATCTGGCCGCGGGTTACAAGGAACTGACGATTCCTCCCGCCGACCACGAGGACGGCCCGCATGGCCGCTTCCGAATCGAGCCCAACGCCCTGCACGTCTGGCCGCACGGCGGTTCGATGATGATTGCGCTGCCGAACATCGACGGATCGTTCACTTGCACGCTCTTCTGGCCGTTCGACGGCGACCATTCCTTCGCCACGCTGGAAAACGCCGACGACGCGACAGTGCGTGCGTTCTTCGAGCGCCACTACGGCGATGCCGTTCCGCACATGCCGACGCTCCTTGAAGACTGGAACCAGAATCCGACCAGCCCGCTGGTCACCATTCGGTGCCGACCTTGGCACCGCGGCCGGGCAGTCCTGCTCGGCGACGCCGCGCACGCGATTGTCCCGTTCTATGGCCAGGGTGCGAATGCCTCCTTTGAGGATGTCGAAGGCCTTGTCTCGGCACTAGCAGCGCATCCCTCCGATCTCGACGCGGCGATCGGCGCCTACGAGGCGAGCCGAATCGACAATGCCAACGCGATCGCGGATCTCGCGCTCGACCAGTTCATCGACATGCGAGATCGCTCCGGCAGCAGAACCCAGCGGATCGCGAAGAAGGGCAGCCAGTTTCTTGGCGCCGTGGTCCCGTTCTGGTGGACGCCGCTCTACGACATGGTGAGCTTCACTCGGATCCCTTATGCCACCGCGCTGGCGAAATCGCGACGGCAAGCACAGACCTTGAAGACGATGGC
>CALFOM010000202.1 GCA_937919685.1 uncultured Phycisphaera sp. | reverse complement strand
CCATCACCCTCATGCTGAAGACCAAGATTCGCGTCATGCCGGGAACGACTTCGACGACTGAAATGGTGATTCGATGTCGGCATCCGATCATCCGATCATCCGATCATCCAAGCATCCGATCATCCAAGCATCCAAGATCAGCCGGTACCGCGCGGTCGCGATTGACGAATCTCCCGACCGACGGACCTTGAGCTCATCGGGATCGTGCTGATGCTCTGCTTCCGTCGGTTCGGCACGGCGACCTCATCCCGCGAGTCCTCGAGTCAGCCCAGCGTCGTTGGAAGCGGGTCGGATTCGAGCCACGCCCGGGTCCGCTCCGCGGCAAAGACGTGGGGATAGTGGCCGGTCGCGGGGCAGCGATCCACCCTTGCGTCGGGGCGGACTCTTCGCAATTCCTCGACGGGCATCCGGCCGGCCTCGCCGGCAAAGCCGAAGACCGGGCAGGTGATGGACGCCACGGAGTCGGAGATCGGCCATTGCACGCCGCCGGCGACCATCAGGGCGGCTTCGACGACCGGTGCAAACATAAATCGCCGTTCGATTCGGAGCCTCGACTCGCCCTGGTCCTCGAGGGAGAAGAAATCTGGCACCCACGAAGACACTTCGGCGATCCAGCCCGCCTGAGTCACCAGCCGTCCGGCGGCGGCGGCGCGATCCACCCAGGGGATCATCTGCGTGAGATACCCACGACGGAGTGGGTCCGGCATCGGGACGCTGGAGTCCAGCATGATGACGCGGTCGATCGAAAGGCTCGGGTCTGCGGCGAGTACGCACGACATGCCACCACCAAGCGAGTGACCCACCAGACTGGAACCGGCGAATCCGGCATCGAGAATGGTCTGGCGGACCCGTTCAAGGACGCGGTCGGCGAACCGCCGGGCGATCGCGTTCTTTTCCTCAGGATCGGGTTCGGTCGGCCATTCTTCGAGGTTGAACTCACCCGCGGCAGGCATCCAGGAGATCGGGAGGACCGGCCCGGGGAGCGCGGATCGGATGAATTCGACCTCGTCTGCATGTCCGCACCATCCGTGAAGGAAGACCACCGGACGCGTATTTGAGGGTTTTGAGGCCATTGCAGGAGGGTATTCCAAGACGGTGAGGCCCGCTCGCCGCATCCACAGGCCCGTCGTGATCGAGCCGGGATCGGTATCCTCTCCGAACCCGCCGCCGGCTTCGGCGGGACGCTCAGCATCGTTCCCGGATTCAGGCCCACTCATGACCATCCTCGCCCTCGACGGCATCATTAGTTATCTCCCGGTCGGCGTCATCATCTTGATGGCGACCGCCTTCATCGTCGCCAACCTCGTGCTCACCTCGATCATCGGCCCGAGCGCTCAAGGCGCGGTCAAGGGGCTTGCGTACGAGTCGGGCATGGATCCAATCGGGTCGGCCCGGAAGCGTTTCAACGTGAGGTTCTACATCCTTGCCATGACGTTTCTGGTCTTCGACGTCGAGATCATCTTCCTCTATCCGTGGGCGGTGACCTTTTCGAAGCTCGATCCCCGGTCACCCGAGTCGGCGTTGTTCCTCGGGCGGATCATGTTCTTCATCGCGACCAGTGTCGTGGCCTACGTCTACGCCTGGAAGAAGGGTGTCTTCCGCTGGGATTGATCGAAGGCCACCCCAAGTGAAACATGAACGGCGTCCGCTGATTGGCGGAGGCCGTTTTTCTTGATTGGTACAGGGTCGGTTTCTTGTCTCAACCGGTCCAGTCGACGAGCAAGAGTCCCAGATCCGCGCCGTCGACGGTGCCGTTCTGATCGAGGTCGGCAGTGCAGTCGCGGTTGCACGGCCCCCATGCGACCAGCATCAGCCCGAGGTCGGCGCCGTTGACGAATCCGTCACCATTCAGATCGCCTGGCGTGCCGGGGGCATTGTTGCCACCGTTGCTCATCACGATCATCGAATCATCGAGCTCATCCACGAAGATCAAATCGAGATCTCCGTCGTTGTCCATGTCGACGGGAAGCGAGCAACTGGCGGCAATCGGCGAAGGGAACGACTCTAGGAAGGAGAAGTTGCCCGCGCCATCGTTGACGAAGAGGAACCAGTCTCCCGAGTAACTCGATGTGATCCAGTCCAGATCGCCGTCGCCGTCGAGGTCGCCGAGATCACTGGCGAGGGGGAAGGGGTCGGTCGAGTAGGTGACACCGTTGGCGAGGCCGCCCGAACCGTCGTTCCGGAATACCTGCCCAGCATTCGCAAACGAGTTGACGGTGGTCACGTCAACATCTCCGTCACCGTCGAGGTCTGCGAGATTCAGTTGCCAGCATCGCCCGGCAAGGCTTCGAGTTCCGGCGGGGATGAAGCCTCCGCTTCCGTCTGCGAGCAGAACCCTAATCTGGCTGGCGCCTCCGACCACCAGGTCAAAGAGGCCGTCGCCATTCATGTCATCGGCCTGGATGCTCCATGCGCCGCTGATGCCGGGTTGGATCGTGGTGGGCGGGTCAAAGGTGCCGTTGCCCTGATTTCTGAGAAGCGTGACGTTGCTGGATGAATAGTTGGTGCTGGCGATGTCGAGATCACCATCGCCATCGAGGTCGAGAGTGGTGATTCCCCGCGGTGCATTTCCGGTCCCCAGGGTCTGAGCGCCGCCGTACGATCCGTCGCCATGACCGAGCAGGATGGAAACGGTGTCGCCGACGATGTTCGCGGTGCAGAGGTCGGCGTGACCGTCGAGATCGAAGTCCACGGGTTCGGAGGGGCTTGGCACGGCGCCGACGGGATTCGTCGGTGTCAGAAACGGTTCAATGCGGCCGGTTCCATCGCCCGTGTTGAGAAATACGCGGACGTCGTTGGTCTCTTCGTTCACGATCGAGAGATCGATCCAGCCATCTTCATTGAGATCAGTGGCGCTTCCGCCGTAGGGGATCACTTGCTCGCCGGGAAAGGCGCTGGTCGTGATCTCCTGAAGGATGAAGAAGTCCATCTCCGCCGCGGCGGCCGCAGTCCAGAATCGAAACTGGTGGCCCGCCGACCGGAGGGTGGTTCGATCGGTTCCCCGGATGGTATTGGCGAGGGTGACCGTCACAGGTTCACCGGGGCTGGCGTTTCGGTTTGGGTCGAGGGTGACGGTGCGGCCATCGGCGGAGAACGAAAACGCGCCCCGGAGGGAGCCGGCGCCTCTGCTAAAAGCGTGGAACGACCTGGCGTCGATCGAAGCAGGGTCGATCGGGCGATCGAAGGTGACGCGGATTGGTCCGTCCGTTGGCGCATCGAGCACCGCTCGGAGCGGAACGGTCGTCACCACGGAGAGCGTTCCTCCCGTTGAAGCGGAGGACGCCGCAGCGGTCGTGGTGGCGAGGAAGCAGAGGAGAACTGAGGGAAGTGATCGCACGGGAGGCTCCGAAGAACGGCAGATCGACATCGAGATGCAAGGAAGAGAGAGAACTCCGGGAGTGGAGATCGCCACTTCTCTTGGTCTCTTGGTCTCTTGGTTTCTTGGATCCCCGCCGGCCCGGTTTGGTTCCTTGGAATTGGAGTTCCGAGGGTCCAAGAGGGGGCGATCTGCGACTCAAGCGGAATTCAGAGAGGCTTCGATCCTTCGGGCAGTGGCGACCAGCGTCTGGGTATGACACGCCACGCAGGGGCCGTATTCCGCCAGAAGAAGCCGTCGAGCGGCTTTCAGGCTCTCGGCGCTTGGCAACGGACCATCCTCGATCGGCTCCTTGGCGTCGGACGGAAGCCCAACACAGGGCTTGCCGGTCTCTACCGGAGGCTGTTTGATCTCGATCCGCGATCGAGAGAGAGGTTGGGTGGTGGTCGGCACGACTTCTTGCATCGGCAAAATCAAGTCACGAGCATTCAAGCATCGCGCTTGATTTTGGGTGGCGGGTTCACTGCGGAGTCCGGATCATCCTAAGGATGCTCGCGAACGGACGCGACGCCAAGAGGTCAAAGGGCCAAGGATTCTTCGAGAACATCGCACAGGCCATCGACTTCGGACACGGTGTTGTAGTGGACCGCGGAGATTCGGACCACTCCTGGGACCGGTGCAATCTGCATTTGTTCACAAAGTCGATAGGCGTACATGTGTCCGTGACGGATGCCGAAGCCTGCAGAACAAGCGATTTCGACGATTCGTCGGGGGTCGAGGGTGGCGTGAACCATGGAAACCGTTGAAACGCGGACCGCGGTATCGCCGGAAAGGGGCCCAATAATTCTTACGGATTGATGGGCGCCGAGCCGTTCCAACAGCCTTTCTTGTACTGGTGCTTCCAGCGATGTCATGGCGTCAAAGGCGCGTTGGACGACTTTGAAGTCGCAGGTCTCCGCATCAGCGGCGGCGGAACTTTCGTCACCGGCAAGGAAGGCGAGCAATCGCGGAAGAGCGCAGAGGCCGGCGCATCCCTCGTGGCTGACGCCGCCGAGTTCGAACTTGTAGGGGATCTCGTCTTCAGGAATGAAGAAGTGATTCGGACCCTCGAGTGCGCCGATCGCATCGTGGCGGGCGAAGAGGGCGCCCATGTGGGGGCCGTAGACCTTGTAGGTGCTCCAAGCGTAGAAGTCGACGTTCCACGCACGGACGTCGATCGCCCGGTGCGGGGCGTAGGCGACGCCGTCCACGACAACCTGGCCGCCGGCGGCGTGCACCATGGCGGTCACCGTCTGGACGTCCACGATCTCTCCGAGAAGGTTGGAAACGTGTGGGAACGCGACGATTCGAGTTCGTTCGGAAAGAACCGATTCGAGATCTTCCAGAGCGAGCGAGCCAGATTCGGGGTTGACTCGCCACCAGCGGATGACGGCCCCGTGTCGCTCGAGCTCGAGCCAGCATCCGATGTTGGCCTCGTGCCCTTGTTGGCACACGACGATTTCATCGCCGGGACGGATCGTCCGAGCGATGCTGTGTGCGAGCACGTGCATCAAGCTGGTGCAACTCGAACCAAGAATGACTCGGCCGATTCCCTCGCCGTTCACGAATCGGTCCATGAATCGATGGGCCCGCTCGACGGTGGCGGTCGCGCGATCACTCGCGGGATAACCGGCGCCGAGTTGGACGTAGTCGTTGAGAAGGTGGTCGCGAATCGCATCTGCGACGCACAAAGGAACCTGGGAACCGCCGGCGTTCTCCAGCAGAACCGTCTCCCTCGCGAGAGATGGAAAATGGGCGCGGACCGCTTCGATGTCAGGGAGGTGAGGCATATTTTCGTTTCCGGTCATGTTGCGACGGCGAACTCCGTGGGAAGCAGTGAATCAAGAAGAGTACGGTTCGAGATGGCGCAGGGGAGTCCAAGGAATTGAAACTTCAATCATCCTTGCCACCACCGAAGAGGTCGCCAAGACCACCGCCGATCAACTCTCCGAGGCCCTTCTGGAGTTCGTCGGGGAGGGTCATTCCAGTCTCCTCTTCCAGCTTCTTCAAGCCTCGGCCGAGTTGCGTGTTGGCCTCCTCCTGAGCACGGGAGGCAAGTGCGTCGGCACCAGCGGCTTTCAGGGCGTCTGCAAGCCGAACCTCGTCGATGAGAATAGATGGATCGTCGAGTCGGCCAAGCACGTCGATCCGAACGGGAAGTTCGCGGATTGTTGCCTGCTCACCACCGATGCTGATCGTGGTATTGCGAAGCATGACGTCAAGCGGCGCCGCGATTCTCACTCTCGGCTGGAGGGTAAAGATGCCGGCCATTTCGGCGTCGATGGTTCCCCCGCTGAATGGAGGAGGATCCGCGTTGACCAGTTGATTGACGATGCCGCCGGCTTCCAGACGGCGGACGGCGAAGTCGAATTGGTTTTCGGTTGGCGTCGACGAGAGTCGTCCGAGGCGAATCGTCAGATCGATTGAATCGTCGCTGGAAACAAGCGAGAGCGAAGGAGGCTGGTCGACCAAGAGCGGTTGGGTCGAAAAGGACTCGAGCACGACGTCGTAGGTGGCGGGCGACGCGTTCGGACTTCCTTCTCGCCGGATACCTGATGCTTCGATCCGGCGGACCAGAAGCGTCGGAGTCTGGTCGATGAGATGGGTCGCTCGGACGCCGGCGTATCCATGAAGATCAACTTGTTCTCGCAACCAAGCTTCGAAGGAAGGTGATCCCGGACCGTCGGCCTGGCCCTCGTCGCTCGGGTCGCCATCGCCAGTCTGGCCCGGAATCCGATCGGCAAGTCCGTCGATGCCACGACTGATCTGTTCCAGTCGTTCTCGCCATTCCCGCGCATTCTTCAGGTAAGACTCGAGGTTGCCCCCGGGAAGAGCCCCTCCATCCTTGTCGCCATCTTCCGGCGTCGTCTTGGCTTCGGCTGCCTCTTGCGGATCAACGAAGACGACGCCACGGGTGGGGCGAGCGCCATCGTTCACGGCATTCGCCACTCGGACCAGATCGACGGTCAGCCGACGTCGCAGGACGTCCGCGAGATCGAGGTCGGCCGTGATCACCGTGGCTTGCAAGATGTTCCGATCCAGGTTCGACGTGTCGCAGATCTGGAGATCCCGAATCTCGGCCCGGCCATCGAGCCAGCGAATCTCAACGGCGCCGACGTCGACGGTGGATCCGTTGAGTCGAGTCAGTTGCGACTGGAGAATGCCTCGGGCGGTCTCACCTGAGAAGGACCACATCGACCCCGCAACCAGGCCAACGAGAATCAAGACGATGGCGAGCCCGCTGATCCGGATCGGAGAACCGCGTCGATTGGCGATCGCACTGAACCCACCCTTGGGGATTCCCCCGAACAGAATCCAGGCGGCCAGGCGGGTGCTTCGTCGAGAGGCGATCGCCTGCACGGCATCCCGATCCGTTTCAAGGGCCGCGAGGGTCTTTCGAAGGCGAATGACCGATCGGCCGACGACGACGCCCAGCAGGATTCCGATGACCACCCCGAGAATCAGTCCACCCACTGCGAAGTAACTCTCGAATCCCATCCAGGCGGTCACTGGTCCGTTGGCGAGTGCTCGAGCAATGGGTTCGGTCGGTCCGTCGATCAGGATCCGACCGATCCAGAAGGCCAAAGGGGCGGTGGCGATCGAGAGCAACTTCGTTCCCGCCGCGACTAAGCCCGCCAGAAAGATGTTCGCATTGAGTATGAGGAGCAAAAAGACCACAAGGATCGCCGGAACGAGCCCTGGTCCTGCGATCGGCAGAAATCCCAGAAGGGAGCCGAGAAGGCACGCCAGCATGATCTGCATCGGGGTTGCGACCCCGATGAGGGTTTTGAGAAGGCGTCGAATCGTGAGCATCAGGAGGTCCTCCGGGTCTGCAAGGTACCCGCCGCGGTCGTCACTCGCGGCGCGGTACGCTTTGCACGAAATCGTGACGAGAAGTCTCGAGAGTATCGCCCCTCGCCAGTTCCAAGGAATCCAACAAGATGATGAGTCGCCGATCCGCACGGAACCACTTGACGTCGTCGCTCGCTCGACTGGGCGCGCTTCTGGGGCTGACGTTCTCCGTCGGATGTTCGTCGCAGGATCCGGCGGGCCTTCGCTTGACGCTCCGAGAGGATGGAAAGGGTTCGATCGCGGTGGCGGCGCTCTCGCTGCCCGATGTCGCGTTGACGGAGGAGCGGGATACCACTGGCGTCAAATGGGATCTGGCGGCGAAGTTGACGGTGACGACGGGCGTCTTTGACTCCCTTGACGTCGTTGCCTTCGAAGATCTCGAAGTCGACTCCACCAAGTTCACCGATCCAGGTGGAACGATCAGAATCAGCATTCCCCGTGGACCCGATGCGAAGTGGTACAAAGCGATCCACGTTTCGGCGACGGATCGCGGCCGCTTGCAAAAGGCCCTCAACGGCGCGATCGATCAGATCGAGCTTCACGAGAACGTCACCATTGCCGTGGATGTTCAGAAGGCGCGAGTCGCCGCCAGTTTGGTGCAGACCGTGCCTCGAGTCACGGTCCGCGAAAAGCGAGGCGTGGTTTCCGTGGTGATTCCGCTTGAGGTGCTCGAAGCGCCTGGTTCACCGATGATCCTCGTGATCAACTGGGAAGCAATCACCCCGACTCGCTGAACCAACGTCGACCCTGATCCATCCTTCAAGCCTGACTTTCGGTCTTCGAGAATCCAGACGCGCTCTTATCGGATTCGGCGATTGTTCAAGGTCTCGGCGTTTGTTCGAGATAAAACCTCTTAAATGCGTCGTTTGATCACAATTGTGCTACTAGTTTGGTGGTGGCGAAGGAGATTGGATGGTCTCCGTACATTGGCTTTTTGGTTGACGGGTACTCATGAGCGCGAAGAGATCAAAATATGACCGGAATGAGTTTGAACTGGACCCTGCCGCCCCGGTCTTGATTCCGGCGACCGTCAATGCGGATGGTGTGTCGCTGCAAAGACAGATTCATGATGTCATCGTCCGCCGACTTCAGCCTCATCTCGATGCAAGAGGATCGGTGATGGAGGCCTGGGATGCACGCTGGGGGATTGATGACTTGCCAGTGACCTTTACCGAGGTCGCGATGGTTCGACCTGGCGTCGTCAAAGGGTGGGTGAGGCACGCAAAGAATACAGATCGAGTGGTTGGTGTTCGGGGTGATCTCCGATGGTCGCTCTACGATGATCGCGAGGGTTCGCCGACTTGTGGCGTCTTGAACCACTTCGTCCTTGGACCGCGCAACCCCATCTTGTTGGTCATTCCGATCGGGGTCTGGCATGCGACTTGGAATCTGTCGAGTACGGAAGAGGCTATTTTCTTGAATCATCCCACCCGTGCTTACCAGCATGCGGAACCGGACAAGGAATTGCTTCCCCTCGAAAACGACGTGATTCCGTATCAATTCCCATGAGCTTCCGGAGGATCGAATGCCACGCGTCTGTGTGATCATTCCGACTTATAACTGGAGTAGCGTCCTCCCCTTCTCGATCCGAAGCGTCCTTCGGCAAACGATGAGGGATTTCGAATTGCGGGTCGTCGGTGACGGATGTACGGATGACTCGGCGGAGGTCGTTTCGGGCTTCGACGATCCGCGGGTGATCTGGGAGAACCTTCCTCAGAACGCCGGCGATCAGGCGATTCCAAACCAGCACGCGATCGACCGGACCGACTGCGAGGTCGTGGCCTATCTCAACCACGATGATCTCTATCTGCCGCATGCCCTCGAATCGATGCTCGCGAAAATCGACCGCGGGGCCACGTGCGTGAATGGTCTTTGTTTCATGGTCAATCCGAATGGCCGCGTCGAACTGGGCAGCACGAGGGCCACGGGATACCGCCCCGGCGACTGGATGACGCCGTCCTGCGTCATGCACCGTCGGCAGGCGGGACTGGATGTGGGTGGCTGGATCCCTCACGTCGAGTGCGGGATCATTCCGCAGGAGTCCATGTGGATTCGCCTGGTCGAAGCGGGGCACGATTTTCAGGGGTCACTCAGACTGGCGAGCATCAAGTTTAACGCGTCGGCTCGACGCAACGTCTATCGCGACAAGCCTTGTCATGAGCAGGCGATGTGGGAGCAACGCATCCTCAAGCAAGATGATCTCGAGGCGGAGCTGCTCGGCCGATTGGTCG
>CALFOM010000201.1 GCA_937919685.1 uncultured Phycisphaera sp. | reverse complement strand
GATGACATGATGACATGATGACCTGAGTAGCGGTCTCGCGCTCGGCTCTCTGACGACGGATCTTCGGGGGATCGGAATTCACGACGGTCGATCCGGCACCAACTGATCAAACTGATCAAACTGACACCTGATCACCTGCGCTTCACATCCTACGTCGATGAACCGGCACGTCAATCAGGGACCGAGGTCGACATCGTTTTTTCGCGGCCCCTCCGTCCGAAAACTCGCTGGACTCTCAAGGGTCGACGGCAAACTGCGCTTCCGGGATTGGCTTTAGCAAGTCGGTCCGATGATCGCGGAGTGCCGGGAACGCCGTTCGCCAACTCGCCGTGGTCCGGGGATCAATGTCCGCGGAGATCACCGCAGTATTCGGGCCCGCCTCCGCGAGGATTTCGCCCTGGGGCGAGACGATCAGCGATTCGCCGCCGTATTCATGGTCGGGATCGGTACCGACCCGATTCACCGCGACGACGAATGCCTGATTCTCGATGGCGCGGGCGATCAGCAGGGCCCGCCAGTGGGCGATGCGGGGGGCAGGCCAGCTGGCGATGACCGTGATCAAGTCCGCCCCAGCCAACACCGCGTGGCGGTACAACTCCGGAAAGCGGAGGTCGTAGCAGATCGTGGGAGCGATCTTGAAAGGGCCGACCCGGTCGAGCACGAGTTGCGTTCCGGCTGCGTAATAGCGAGGTTCTTCCGTGAAACCGAAGGGATGCATTTTCTCGTACACCGCTCCCAGCCGTCCGTCGGGGTGGGCGATCACCGTCGCATTCGCGGCGCCGGGGGGGCGGGACACTTTTCGGCCGAACCCGATTTGCAGATGGATCTGAAATCGCGTCGCGATGCGGGCCGCCCAAGCCGGCGAATCGCCCTCGGTGGCGGCATCGACGTCGAAGGTCCAACCCGAATCGAACATCTCCGGAAGAACCACGAACGAGCCGGGTGGGGGCGCGGTGTCCTCGAGCATCTTCTCGACGATCGCGTGGCTCTCTTCCTTTCGGTGCCTGACCGGAGCAAATTGAAACCCGAAGACCTTCACGGGAAAGGCTCCTTTCGTGTGCTGGAGCACCTTGCGGCGTGCGGCGTGCGTCGCCGGAGTGCCTGCTCCCCGTGATCATGCCATGAATCACGTCGCGTGAGTCGGCTGGGGTCCCGAGGCGTCGTCTCGCGTCGCCTCACATCACATCATCGACTCGGCCTTTTGGGTATCGGCCGCCGGGATGCAGAACGCCGCCGAACCCGTTGTGGGGGTTCGGCGGCGATTCGGGCGAAAAGGGCGACTGACGGGATTTGAACCCGCGACGTCCTGGATCACAACCAGGTGCTCTACCCCTGAGCTACAGCCGCCATCTGAAGAGTCGCAGAGCGTATCGCGGACCATGCTGCGGCTCAACCCCGCCCCCCGTGGAGAATCCGCAGGAAGGGTCCGAGCGGGCGAGTGATTCCATGGTTTTTTCAGCCCATTCGATGGTTTCGCGCGTGATTGGCCGATGTGGGTTGTGTTATCATCTGGAATTCGCTCCGGGGAACCAAAATAGGGCTGTTTCGACCATGAGCACGACTGTATCCGTCGATCGTATCGCCAACCTCGGCGAGGCCAAGCTTCATCGAAATCTACCTTCCGCCAGTCTGGTCGAACATGCGATCAGGCGTGGGGAGGGTGTTCTCGCCGCCAATGGCGCCTTGATGTGCGATACCGGCGAACGCACCGGTCGCAGTCCGGGGGACAAGTTCCTCGAGGACACGCCGGGAATCCACGACTCCATCGACTGGGGCAAGGTCAATCAGCCGATCAGTACGGAGAATTTCGCGGCGCTCGAGGAGCTCGCGATCGATCATCTCCGCGGGTGCGACGACCTCTATCTCTTCGACGGATTCGCCGGCGCCGACCCGAAGTACCGGTTGAAGGTCTCGGTCGTGACCGAGGAAGCCTGGCACTCACTGTTCGCGGCGACGCTGTTTATCAACGCGGCCAAGGACGAGCGTGCGGGATTCGAAGCGGACTGGGTCATCTATAACGCCTGCAACCTGAAGATCGACGATCCCGAGAAGTACGGCGTCAAGAACGGGCTCGCCGTGATTCAGAGTCTCGAACAGCGGAAGGTCATCATCATCGGGACCCGATACGCGGGCGAGATGAAGAAGTCGATTTTCTACGCGATGAATCATGACCTGCCGGACATGAACGTCTTTCCGATGCACTGTTCCGCCAACGTCGATCATGAAGACCCCGAGAACGTCGCAGTCTTCTTTGGTCTCTCCGGCACCGGCAAGACCACGCTTTCCGCGGATCCCGCCAGGGATCTGGTGGGTGACGATGAGCACGGCTGGAGCAATGACGGCGTCTTCAACATCGAAGGCGGCTGCTACGCGAAGTGCATCAACCTCTCTAAGGAGGGCGAGCCCGAGATCTGGAACGCGATCCGATTCGGAAGCGTGCTGGAGAACGTGGTCCTCGACGGCGATCGGGTCCCCGACTACGCCGACGGTTCCAAGACCGAGAACACTCGGGTGACCTACCCGGTGGAATTCATCGACCATGCCCGCCGCCCTTCCATGGCGGGCCATCCGAAGAATGTTGTCTTTCTGACCGCCGATGCCTTCGGGGTGCTGCCCCCCGTCTCCCGGTTGACTCCGGAGCAGGCGATGTACTACTTCATCAACGGGTACACCTCGAAACTGGCGGGTACCGAGGCCGGCGTCACCGAACCACAGCCAGGGTTCAGCCCGTGCTTCGGTGGTCCGTTTCTGCCCCGACCACCCATGGTCTACGCGGAGTGGCTCCAGAAGCGGATCGCGGAGCAGAACGCCAACGTCTGGCTCCTCAACACGGGTTGGACCGGCGGCCCATACGGCACTGGAGAACGGTTCAGCCTCAAGTGGACCCGGACCTTCGTGGACCGGATCCTGGACGGCGGCCTTTCGACCGTCGAGACCATGGTTCATCCGATCTTCGGTCTGCACATGCCCGTCGCGGTCGACGGTGTGCCCAGCGAAGTTCTTGATCCTCGGAACACATGGGCGGACAAGGACGCGTACGACGCGATGGCTCGGAAGCTTGCCGGAAGTTTCCGCGAGAACGATGCCAAGTTCAAGATCTCTGACGCCGTCCGCGAGGCTGGGCCGACCGGCTGAGTCCGACCGTCCGACCGTCCGACCGTCCGACCGTTCATGAGCCCACACGAGCCCACTCGAGCCCACCCTCTCACGAAAGCCCCGGCCCTCCCACGGAAGGTGCCGGCCTGTTCTTGAGTTGGGGGTCCGTCGATGGCGCCGACCCCGACCCCGACCCCGACTCCGACGCTTGCGGAGTCGGAGGGAATTCCTCGGGACGGCGATGCCCCTTCTGGTAAATCAAGAACGACTCGAGAGAATCCATCGGATGGCGTGCGCGGCGTCACACATCGCGTTCTCGGTCCTCTGGCCATGAAATCGGTCCGCACAACCGCTGAATCCCCTGTTTATCGGCTTTGGGACCGATTGACGCAGTGCCGTGCGTTTGATCCTCAAAGTTTGCGCGGGAACCTTGCTTGACGAGCTGAATTCGCGGTGTCGTCGGGCCGATGTCTTGTGCAGCGACGCCCCGCAGGACGCGGGAACGATCGCGAGTCAGGGAACTTCGGACGCAACACTTATGAGCAACGAACAGTTCAATCTTCTCGACAAGGATGTCCTCACCACCGGCGAGGTGGCGAAGATTTGCAACGTCGCAAGCCGCACCGTGAGCAAGTGGTTCGACTCCGGACAGCTCAAGGGATATCGCATCCCTGGCTCCAAGGACCGTCGAATCCCAGTTGGCAACCTGTTGACCTTCATGCGAGAGCATCACATTCCGATGGACGGTCTGATGAGTGGTCGCCCTCGAGTTCTGATCTGCGATCAGGACAAAGGGGTCATCGACACGCTCACTACCGTACTTGGAGAGCAGACCAATTTCGACATCCATACCTGCGACAGCCTCTTCGCGGCCGGTATGGAATGCGAACGGTTCCGTCCTCACGTCATGCTCTACGAGCTTGGCGTCTCCCAGGATGACGGCCGTCAACTCTGCAGCATGATCCGTGGCAACGAAGAACTTCAGGTCACTCGAATCATCGCGATGAGCAGTCGCATCACCGACGGCCAGACCACTCAGCTCATGCAGTGTGGTTTCGACGGCGTTCTCCGGAAGCCGTTCACCGTTCGACAGGTCATCGAGGCCGTCGACTCGGCCCATGCCGTCGTCTATTGAGTCATGACGGAACCGCATCTCCGTTTGTCGGAAATGCCTCGCATGGACGCGAGTACGCCCCGTCGAAGCCCCAGGGCTTCGACGGGGCGTGTTCCATTTCAAGGAGGTCGGATCGCCGGGGCTGCTACCCTTGCGATCCATGCGAATCGCACTCGCCCAGTTCGATGCGGTGGTCGGTGACCTCGAGGGGAACGCCGCCGCCATTAGGTCCTCGGCTGCCGAGGCGGCGGCCGAAGGTGCGGATCTGCTCGTGCTCCCGGAACTCTGTCTGCTGGGCTACCCGCCGCGGGACCTTCTTCTTCGCGAAGAGGTCGTCCCGGCATGCGAGAGATTGATCGACGAACTCGCGCGTGATCTGCCCCTCCCGACCCTGATCGGCACGCCTCGTCGCATCCAGAGCGGATCGAGACGGCTCTGCAACAGCGTCGCGCTCTGTCGCGATGGCCGAGTCGAGGCGTGGCATGACAAGATGTTGCTTCCTACCTACGACGTCTTCGACGAGGCTCGATGGTTTCAACCCGGTGATCGACCGCTGGTGTTTGATCTCGAGGTTCAGGGGCGGCGTCATCGAGTCGGGGTCTTGATCTGCGAGGATCTCTGGCGAGCCGAGGACGTCGGATTCAATCGCCCTTACGACGTCGATCCGGTTGCGATGCTCGCGGACGCCGCCTGCGACCTGATTGTGAGTCCGAGCGCCAGCCCCTTTGTCGTGGGGAAGAGCCATCGGCATCGAGCGATCCTCATGGAAGTCGCACGACGTTGCGGCGCCACGGTCGCGATGGTGAATCAGTTCGGCGCCAACGACGATCTGGTCTTCGATGGAGGTTCCCTGGTCATCTCGTCCGAAGGCCGGGTGATCGGCGGACGACCTCGATTCAAGCCTGGAACCTCGACGGTGGCGTTCGAGGAGTCCGCTTCCGAGGCCGCCAGACTCTGGGAAGCCGATGACCTCTCTCCGGAAGCCGAACGCTTCGAGGCGATCCGTCTCGCGATTGCCGGATACTGCGGCCGGACCGGACACAAGTCTGTGCTGCTTGGTCTATCCGGGGGCATCGATTCCGCGCTGGTGGCGGCCCTTGCGGTCGCGGCGCTGGGCCCGGACGCGGTCCTCGGCGTGCTTCTGCCGAGCAGGTACTCCTCCGAAGGATCACGATCCGATGCCCTCGAACTCGGAGAACGACTCGGCATCCGGACCGAGGAGATCTCCATTGAGTCGATGCACTCGACGGTCGCCGCAACGCTTGATCCGGTGCTGCGGAAGGACGGTGCGGGGCTCGAAGGCGTGGCCGATGAGAACGTACAAGCCCGCTCGAGAGGGTTGCTTCTCATGGCGATCTCCAACGGCCGAGGGCACATGCTGCTCTCGACCAGCAACAAGAGCGAACTGGCGGTCGGCTACTCGACCCTCTATGGCGACATGTGTGGGGGCTACGCCCCGATCGGGGATCTGTACAAGACCGAGGTCTTCGAACTCTCGCGTTGGATGAATCGGGAACACAAATCGATCGGTTTCGACAGTCCGCCGATTCCCGAGTCGAGCATCGAAAAGCCGCCGTCGGCCGAATTGCGTCCGGATCAGCGCGACGATGACTCGCTGCCTTCCTACGAGATTCTCGATGCGTATCTGCGGGCAAGAATCGACGAACACCAGTCGCCGGCAAGGATCGGTTCCACGCTCGGCCTTGAGCCGGAGCTCGTCGCGCGGATGGAGCGTCTGCTTGCGATCAGCGAATTCAAGCGGTATCAGGCGACGATCATTCCGAAACTCTCGCCGCGAACCTTCGGCCGTGGTCGTGAGATGCCGGTGGCGGCCCGATGGAATGAGGGGCCCGCGGACGGAGGTTGAACCTCGAACCCGCCGAGCCCGGTCGAATCAGACGGAGAGACCGGCGTCCGGAACCTTGGACTCGACCCGCACCGGAACGACCTCGTGACCACCTCGGTGCCGCGAAGGGATCTGCCGCGACTCCACCGAGAGAAACGTGTCTTCTTCGACCACGTATGCCGTGAGATGACCTCCACCCGCGCAGCCGGTGTCGACGTTCACCGCGAAGGCTTGGTCGGCATCGCCGGTTCTGACCGGGACCTCGACGGGCCGGTGACCGCAGACCACCAATCCATCGCGCCCGTCATACGTCTGCCACCAAGGGGGGGCTCCGCCTGCAGCCTTGAGATGGATCTTGTCATGGGTGGTCGTACCCGCGATGCCGGCCTCGGGACGGATACCCGCATGGACGACGGTGGCGCTCCCGACTTTGGTCTGGACTCGATCGACGGTCTCGCTGAGCAGGTCGAGGGTGGCGGGGATCAGATCCTCCGCCTCGAGTCGGGAGATCAGGGATCGGTCGGCCTTGGAGGTAGTTGCCGTCTTGAATCCCGTCGATTGGCGAACCAGCATCGCGAATGCTCGAAGATCCTGATTGCCACAGACTGAATTGAGATCGACGCCTGCTTGCCGGAAGTCGCGGATGGATCGAACCACGCCACACGGATCCGGTCCCTTCGTGAGGAGATCCCCGGTGAGAACGATTCGAATCCCGGGTCGGGTCTCTTGGAGGACCTCGACGAGTTCACGGAGTTCCTCGGCACAGCCGTGGACGTCTCCGATGACCGCAGATGGGATGTTCGTCGTGATCTTCACCCGACTATCTTCGGTCCAACCGCCGTTTTTGGTTCGATGAAATGGTGTGAATCATGTCGGTAAACGATCCGAAACACGAATTCGAACCGGTCTCTCCCTTAGGATTCAAGCCATGCCCATCCGACGCCTCGCACCCTCCGTCGTGAATCAGATCGCCGCCGGCGAAGTCGTTGAGCGACCGGCGAGCGTCGTGAAGGAAGTACTGGAGAACGCCTTCGACGCCGGCGCCCGTCGGGTGGATATCGAAATCACCGGCGGCGGGCGTGATTTCATCCGCATCGCCGACGACGGCGCGGGGATTCCGGCCGACGAACTGGCACTCGCGGTCGAAGCGCATGCCACCAGCAAGATCGAGTCGGTCGCCGATCTCGAGAAAGTCTCCACGATGGGGTTCCGGGGCGAGGCGCTCGCCTCGATCGCATCGGTCTCGCGATTCGCCTTGGAGAGTCGAACGCAGAATTCAGACGAAGCCTGGAGGATCGAAGTCACCGATGGCGTGATCGGCTCACCCGCGCCGACCGCTGGTCCACCGGGAACCCGGGTCGAGGTTCGCAACCTCTTCCATACGGTTCCCGCGCGTCGGCGTTTCCTCAAGAGTGAGACCGCGGAATCAGCGAGGATCGCCGAGGTCGTCCGCCTCCTCGCGCTGGCTCGTCCGACGATCGGATTCCGACTCGTGTCGAACGGAAGGTGTCTGCTCGATCTGCCCGCGACCGACGACCCTCGACGACGGATCGTCGGTGTGCTGGGCGAGGAACTCGACGGGCGATTGATCGAAGTTCGCGGAGAGATCGGTTCGCCCGCGGACGGGACGCTCACCAGCGTGTGGGGCCTTGTCGGTCTGCCGGAGACCGCTCGACCGACCGCGAAGAATCAGCGGTTTATTCTGAACGGCCGCGCCATCACCGATCGTTCGCTCTCCCACGCCTTGAAGGAAGGATTCCGCGGGCTGGTCGAGCCCGGCCGGCATCCCGTGGGAGTCTGCTATCTCGAGATGAACCCCGCACGAGTGGATGTGAACGTCCACCCGGCCAAGACAGAAGTTCGATTCCGGGAGGCCCGGCCTCTTCACGGTCTGGTGCGTCACGCGGTTCAGGAGGCCTTGCAGGAGGCTGATCTCGTACGCAACTTGACCCTCAAAACAAAGGGTGATCCGTCGGCGGACGAGTCGATGGCGTCCGGACGAGCGACGATCGCTCACCGCATGCCCCCGCCGGGATCGGGCTCCGGGGTCGGCGGCGCTTCGCCATCCTCGCCATTCTCGACATCATCTTCTTCGTGGTTCAGGGAAGAACGTGAGGTCGCCAGATCGCGAACGGCATCGGGCGTCAATCTAGATCGAATTCGCGAGGCAATCGGCGATGTTCCCATGCCGAATGCCGCGCCCCGCCAGCCGATCACGTCCGCGGCGGAAGTGCTGCCGACGTTGGTTGGAAGCGACGCTGTGCTGCAGGTTCATCAGTCCTTTCTGGTGACTCAGGATGCGGAGGGCTTGGTGATCATCGATCAGCACGCCCTTCATGAACGGGTGATGTTCGAGAAGTTGCACGATCGATGCGCGGCCGGACCACTCGAATCCCAACGGCAACTTGTTCCGATCGTCTTTGACGCGGATCCCGCGTCGATCGCCGCGCTGGAATCGCTCGCACCCTTGCTGGTGCGGCTCGGCATCGATGCGACGGCGGCCGGCCCGCGCGGGGTCGCCATCCATGGATTCCCCACCTTACTCCTCACACGTCGTGTGGATCCTGGTCCGTTCCTGTCAGAACTTCTCGAACGGGCGGCGCAAGGCGAGATCGACCGGGATGATCACGAGGCCGCACTGGCCGACGTGCTCGACGTGATGAGTTGCAAGGCGGCGGTCAAGGCCGGCGATCGCCTCGGTGAGCGAGAGATCGCGGAGTTGCTCGCCATGCGGGATCGCATCGACCGGGAGGGGAGTTGCCCGCATGGGCGACCCACGCATCTGCGGATTCCGATCGCGGAATTGGAGCGTCGATTCGGCCGTTCTCCCGCTTGAGCCGCAAGACTCAACCGCCGGAGACCGGGGGCAGGACATCCAGTCGATCACCAGATTCGAAGGTCGCGGTTCTGGTCACCAAGAGGTCGTTGCGAGCAAACGCGACGACCTCGCGAAATGGCGCGAGTCCCGGATGGGTCTCGATGACGCACTCGAATGCGTCGGCGACCGTCGATCCGGAAGGAAGTCGGATGACCACAAGCGGTTCGTCCGCGATCTCGCGGAGTTGCGCGTGAAGCCGCAGGCTGATCTCGATCTCGGGATTCGCCTTCCGGGCGTCGCTCATGATCGTTGGTCTCCTGGGCGCATCGATGCCCCCCCGACATCGTGATGGGAGAGAAAGCTCACCATCGAACCCGCGGGGAGGTCATCGACGCCGGGATTCAGGCGGGCGAGCCCGTCAGTCCCGGCGAGGTGGGGAAGGTCGCCGGATCCCTGCCAGGTCGGCACGCGGACGGCTGGCCGCCCGGATGCATCCATGACGAGCGTGGCCGGACGGAAGGCTGGTCTTTGGGGATTGGGTCGCACGGCTTCAAGGAGTGGCAGACGCCACCATCCAGGATCTGGATCGAGGCCAAGTGACGCGCGAATCCACGAACGAACAAAGATCTGGGCGCAGGCGAACGCAGAGACCGGATTTCCGGGAAGTCCGATGGCGATCGTCGTCGCGTCGGGCGAACGCCAGAGCGAGAACGGCCGGCCCGGCTGCATGCGGACGCCTCGAATCAGTGCGGACCATCCTCGACTTTCCCAATGGGCGGGGACGAGGTCGAGCACGCCAGCACTCACGCCACCGACCGTGATGACCAAGTCGGAGGTCGCCGCGGCCGCATCGAGTGCGTCGGCGGTCGCTTGGACATCGTCGGCGGCATGCATCGGAGGGGAGAGGTTGGCGCCGAAGGTCGTCCGGTCTGCGAGGAGAGATGCCAGAAGCGAGCCGTTTGAATTCCGGATTCGAACGGCATCCTCGGGCCGGTCAAGCGGATCATCGATCGGCCGGACCTCGTCACCGGTGGTGACGATGGAGATCCGAGGTCGGGAGCGGACCATGACCAATCCTTCGCCGATGGCCGCGCCGGCCGCGACAGCGATTCCCCGGGCGATGTGATCGATGCGGGTGCCGGCGGGAAGAAGCGTGTCACCGGCCCGAGCATCCGCGGACTTCGGATGGATGTTCCGGCCGGGATCGACTCGATCAAGGTGAATGGTCAGCGGATTGCTCCGGTCCGTCGACTCGTGCTCGATCACGGCATCGAGTCCTGGCGGAACCGCGGCTCCCGTCGCGATCGCGACACAACCGCCGTCGGCGACCTCGTTGGGCGGCGGGGTTCCCGCCGCAACGGTGGCCACGACGTTCAAGGCGAGTTTCGCATCTCGGGCGCGGATGGCGTAGCCGTCCATCGTCGCGCGATCGAAGGGTGGGTGGTCACGGTCGGCCTTGATCGGCGCCGCCAGAACCGCACCGAGGATCGAATCGTCGCGGACGTCCGCTTGGACCGGTGGACGATTCGCGATCACGTCGGCGGTGGCGATCAGTCGATCGACCGCCGCTTCGACTTCGATCGGGGGGAGCGACGACGGGTCCGCGGTCACCGGGGTTCATCCTCGAGGAACGAGAGGATTCCATCGATGGCGGTCTCGCGACATGGATCAAGATCGTGCCCGGCGAAGGCCACTTCGAGTCGGGCAGTCTGTACGCCACCGGCGGCCAAAGACGCTCTCCATCCGATGGCGTCGGCGGGAGGGACTACCGTATCCGCCGCGCCGTTGACCACCAGCGCTCGATGGGCCACGCCCGCACCCAATTGCATGGGATTCTTTGTTCCGAGTTCGGCGGCAATCTCCGGCGATACGCCGAGGGCAGCGGCGATTGAGAGTTCAAGCCGTTCCGGCCGATTGCCGTAGGTCTCAAGAATCGGCGGCGAGACGAGAATGAAGGCGGCGGCAGCGAGTTTGGAACCAGCGACCGCGAGAAGGGGGGCTGTGGCCGAGAGGCCGATTACCACCAGCGGCATGTTCGGGAACGTCTCGGCCGTCATCGCCAGCAGTTGGCGGGTCGCTTTGATGCAGCCTTCCGCGTCGCGGCGGGCATCGAACCGTTCGGGGCGGATCACGGGACGTCCGGATTCCACAAGTGCCTCGCCTAATTCATCGCCAAATTCGAGAAGTCGTTGAGACGCGGGAAGTTTGACTTCGATTCCGAAGACCGCATCGCCGGCGAGGATCACGGCCACCTGTCCCTCCGGTCGAGCAGGCGTCCGGATCTCCGCGGTTCGAAGCGATCCGAAGGCCAGGTACTCGCGTCGTTCGATCCTGGGTGTGACGACAGGGGGAGGCATCAGTCCATGATAGAGGGGTGGGGAACACCGCGGAGCGAGCCGGGACGATTGCGAACCGCCGCGTTCAACGGGGGTCGTAGTTCGAGTCGTCGTTGCTCAGGAAACCGTTTCGCGGAAAGTCGGTGATCGTCCGCAGGAACCCCTCGTGCTGATTCACGCCTTCGCAGGGCATGTCGCAGCATTCGATGTGGCCGTCCAGACAGACGAAGTTGGAGCAGGAGGCGTGCCGAAACGCCTGAGTGCCTCCATGCACCAGTCCAAGATCGACTTCGACGATGTTTGACGGCGCCCGCATGAACTTATTCGCGCCAGCGATCCAACCGCCGTCGCCGAACAAGGCGGTGGTCGATGGCCTTCGGTGGGCCGCCGCAGGCACGGCACGCCGGCAGTGGTCCCATCCCTCCAGCAGGCGTCCGTCGGGATCAAGGGTGGGGAACCGTCCTTCGGCGCCCACGAACGACGTGTTGTAGTTGTAGCCGGTCGAAGGATCGTCGCCGAAGTTGCTGGCGCCTCGGAAGTCGGGACATTGGAAGACCCGGTCTTGATCGTCGAGATAGTTCCAGATCGGCCCTTTGTCGATCGTCCCATCGGCGCGGTGATCAAAGTCCCAGGACGTAGTGCGAACGTCGCCTTCCTCCATCCGGTAGAGCACTGCGGCGGGATAGCCGCCTTGCGTTGTGAGATACGCCTCCGCGGCCAGATGCAGTTGGCGGAGGTTGGCTCGGCACGCCGTGCTCCTCGCCATCGTCGATGCGGAGGCGATTCCGGTCGAGACGAGGGCAACGAGGGCGCTCATGATACCGAGCGTCACGATCAATTCGATCATGGTGAACCCACGGATCCGAGATTGCGGCACGCGTCGTGGTTCGGCCGAGATTCGGTCTGGTTCGAGGGTCATCCGGTCCAGTCCGCCAGAAGCAGGCCGAGATCCGGACCGTTCACGACAAGATCGCCGTCCAGATCCGCGGTGGCGTCGTTGGTACCCCACGCCGCGAGGAGGAGTCCGAGATCGATGCCGTTCACCAGGCCATCGGCGTTGAGATCGCCGGGCAATCGAGCGGCGTCCCCCGGGGCGACATCAGCGATCGCATCGATTTCGGGCGTGGAATCGACGCCGGTGTTGGTGATTCGGACGTGGCGAATCGCGGTGAGGCCGACGCTCGAAAGATCGATGCCTACGCCACCGCCGGCGCCGTCGTAGGTCTGCAGGACAGAGTCGAAGTCGAGTCCGATCAGGCCGTTGGGGTACCGGGCGGGATTCACCGGCTTCGTGAAGTCGGCGGGTATCCGACCGGGTGTTTCCGCATACGGTCCGGCGTCCTGCCATCCGAGCGTGGGGAAGGAACCGTCGGCCATGACGTTTGGGATCAGCACCCAATCGCGGCCGTCAAGACTCACCTCGACCTGACCACCTTCTTCGTAGATGCCGCCGACGATGCCCCATGGTGCGTTCGTATCGGTACAGAAGGCATTGCCGAAGATGATGAGGTCGATTCCAAAGGGATTCTCCGGGTCGTCAAGCACCAGGTGATCGAAGGCCAGTTCGATCGTTCCGCCGATGCCCAAAGAGACCACTTCTGAAGCCAGCCAGGCGGGCTGGAATGGGGTCACGGCGGCGGGGAAGAGGACGCCGCCAGTGGTTCGGGTCGGCTCACCCAACGCGGATTCGGGATGGTCGTAGCCAGGGATGGCCCCGATGCCTGGGTCGAAGTGAATCACCTCGACCGCAAAAGGCGAATCTCCGAAGATCGGAAAAGTATTCAGGAAGAGGGCTGGAATCAGGACCTTGATCAGGCCGCCTTGGGTTGACGGCTTGGATGGTCGGGATGACATTATTGGTGATGACATCACAGAAACTCCGGAGGCCGGATTCGCGCCGGCCAGTCGGAAGAGCGCCCGATCGCGTCGGGCACCAGATCGATCGGGCAGGTCTTCCGGCTCCGAGCGATTCCCGAGTCTGCCTTCCCACATCGCCCTGAGAGGGTCCTGCAGTGGCTCATGACTCGCGAGATTCGGCTTCTTGACCGAATCAAGCCCGTTACGGCGGCGCGTCCGCGGCGGCTTTCAACCGCCTTCCCTTCGAAGAAGCATCCAGACCGTGGATTTCGGCCAGCTTCCCCGCCCGCGGAACGCCGCGGGGCCCGAAGTGCGGGTGGAGTATATCGGGCATTCTCCTCCGGGATAGGCTTCGAACTCGGAATGCGGCTGGCGTTGACACCCTTTCCCGCGGCCCGGTACTCTTCTCGTTCCGCGTTCGCTCCGGCGGAGGCGGAACTATTCCCGGCTCGGCCGAGAACCCCACCCGATGCTCCGGCATTGGCTCAAGATCGGTCGTCCGGAATGGGCGTCCGCAGTCCCAGTCCCTGACATGGGGACAGACCCGAGGATTCGACCGTTCTTGCACTAGAACGGTCAGGCCTCTCGTCCCCGTTCTTCGGCCGTCTTTGCCTTAAGGCCGTATTCATGCACGGTCCCCAGTGGACCACACGCCGCCGCGAACGGATCGATTGATCCGCGACACGGCAGACCCCGTCGGCCGATCTCGGCCGTCGATGGAGGATCGATTCGATGGATCGCACGTTCCGTACTTCGAACACCAGCTTCATCCGCGCCGTCGCGATTGGAAGTTTGTTGATCATCGGGCTCGACGCCGCCAACCGAGTCGAACCTGCGTTCGCCTCATCCCCCGCCTTGCAGGATGGGAACGACGCGGATCAAACGCGTCTGGTCGGCGACTTTCTGCACTACGTGCTCATCGCGAAGCCGGACCTCGCCGAAGCGGCAGGCCGACAACTCTTCGAGAGCGGCATCACCGACGCCCAGTTGGCCGAACTGGTCTCCGAGAACGATCTCGGCGACAAGGTCGATCGTTCGTTGAGCCGTGGCCGCGGCATGGCTGGAGTTGGTCCCATGGTCACGGAGTTCGAGAAACGGCTTGAGGAAGGCCGACTCGAGCTCGCTCGGAATCAAGATCGGATCCAAGAAGCCATCGGAATGCTCAATGGTTCGCTTCGAGCCCAGATGATGGGAAAGCGTCGTCTGATTGAAGCAGGCGAGTACGCCGTGCCGCAGTTGCTCGATGTTCTGGTCGCGTCGAAGGACCCTGAAGTCGAGATTCGAGTCATCGAGGTGATCGAGGAGATCAAGCGACAGGCGGTTCTTCCGCTCTGTGCTGCCCTTCCCGAACTCTCGGCGACGGTTCAGACCAAAGTCTGCCGCATGCTTTCCAAGATCGGCTGGCCCACTGCCATTCCGTACCTCCTCAAGGTCGCGACTTCCCGGCAGAGCACGCCAGAAGTCAAGGACGCCGCGATGACCGCGTTCCGTCGCCTCGGAGGAACGTCGACTGACGTCTCGGCGGCATTCACCGCGCTCGGGCGAAAGTTCTTCGCCCAGGAACAGTCACTGATCGCCTATCCCGCCGACCCGGTCAACATGGTCTGGAACTACGGGCCGCATTCCGGTCTGGTGCAGACACCCGTTCCCACCTCGATCTTCTGTCAGGTGATGGCGATGCGGAGCGCACGGACAGCGCTCGCCGCGGATCCCTCGAATCGAATGGCGCTCGCCGTTTTCGTCGCCGCGGATCTCCGTCGGGAGAATCAGATCGGGGCCGGAGAGACCGACCCGTTCGCCGCTGATGCCAAGTACACGCCGCAGTTCTTTGCGACCGCGGCCGGAAGTTCCATCGCACGTGACGTGCTCGCGATGGCGATTGACGGAAGCGACACCGCGCTCGTTCGCGATGCGATCTCCGCCCTAGGCATGACCGTCGAACGCGGCCGGATGGTCGGCGCGGGCGGCCGGCAGCCGCTGCTGGAATGTCTTCGCTACCCCGACCGTCGCGTCCAGTACGACGCTGCATTGGTTCTCGGGGCCGCCATGCCCGAGAAGGCCTTCGCTGGCGACAACCAAGTGGTGCCACTTCTGGCGAACGCCATCCGATCGAACAACGATAGCTTTGCGGTCGTCGTGGCCTCCACCGACGAAGATCGAAACAGTCTCTCCGCGATGCTCGGCAACGCCGGATTCACCGTCGTGGCGAGCGGCCCTGGTTTCTATGACCTCGAGTCCGAGATCAACCGATCCAATGGAATCGACCTGGTGGTCGTTCATGCCGGTGAGGCCGATGCGGTCACCACCGTCGGTCAGATCCGTAACTTCGCCGGAACCGGCGCGACGCCGGTCATGCTGATGTGCAGCGGAATCGACAAGATTGCCATGGATCGGGAATTCACCAGCGATCGTGCCACCGGGGCGTTTATCAGCGGTGGGACCGAAGCGCAATTCCAATCGGCGGTCAACTCGCTGATGGAGGTCGCCTCGGGAGGTCGTCTGACCGCGAACGATTCGATGGCCTACACGCGAAACGCGCTTCAGACGCTCGCGAACATCGCGCGTCACGGCAAGGGGCCCTACGACATCACCGCCGCCGAGCCTTCCCTGCTCGCGGCGATGACGAGCATCTCCGGCGGCATGCGTCTGCTCGTCGCGGAAGTGGTCTCCCTGATCGCCACTGATGCGAGCCAGCAGGCGTTGATCGACGCCGCTCTGGCGGCCTCCAGCAACGAGCAGATCTCGCTGCTCGATCTCGCCGCCTCCAGCGCCCGTTCCTTCGGGAATAAGGCGGCCGGTCGCCAGGTCGAGGCACTCCGCAGGCTCATCGCATCCAGTACGGGCGAAGGAAACAGCTCGACTGCGAATGCCGCAGGACGCCTCTATGGGTCCCTTGACCTGTCCTCCGACGAAGCGATTCGCCTCATCGCCAATGATTGAGCGTTCGGGCTATCACGGGACCGGGAATGCCGGGCTCGCCGATTCTGGAATTCAAGTTTGATCAGTCGCACACCCCGGAACATCCATGATGTTCCGGGGTGTGCTTCTCTGTCGGCGTTTTCAATCAGGGCGGCGTCTGTTACCATCCGTCCCCTGAGCGGGGGCCTGCCGAAAGTCGGGTTCGAGTTCGATTCATGCCGCCATAGCTCAGTTGGTAGAGCGAAGCTTTCGTAAAGCTTAGGTCGCCGGTTCGAGTCCGGCTGGTGGCTTCAGACGCACGTTCGCGATCTACTCGCGGGCGTGCGTCCTGTCTTTTTTCCTCCGGGATTTCCGCTTCAGTTGACGGTCTTCCCTCGCCGAGAGATCCCACCATTCGGTGAGGCACTACCATCGCAACATGCGATTGACGGTGATCGAATCCTCGCTCGAATCGACCCGGGAGAAATCCCTTCGGGTCGAACGCCTGATCGGTGAACTCGAATCGAATCTCCGAGGCACGGTCCGAGGGGATGTCCTTGAACGGGGGCTCTACGCCACCGATGCCTCGCCTTACGACGTGATGCCGATCGCGGTCGTCGCGCCCCGGGATGCCTCGGACCTGACGACGGCGATGGAGATTTGCTCGTCGCACTCCATGCCGGTTCTTCCCAGAGGGGCTGGAACGAGTCTTGGGGGCCAGACCGTCAACACCGCGGTGGTTATCGATTTCACACCATTCATGAACCGCGTGGTTTCGATTGATCCCGGCGCTCGAACGGCGCGGGTGCAGCCGGGGCTCGTTCTCGACGACTTCAAGCGGTCCCTGCAGCCGTTGGGTCTCGGTTTCGGCCCGGATGTCTCCACCTCGACTCACGCGACGCTCGGCGGAATGATCGGTAACGCTTCGGCCGGTGCATACTCTCTGGTGCACGGAATGACCGACGAGCACGTTCTCGCGATCGAAGGGGTCCTCGCGGACGGCACGTGCCATTGCTTTGGAATCGGTGACGCAGGCGATGATCCCGTGGTCGCTCGAATTCTCAAGGAACTTCGAGCAGTGGTGGAGCCGCTTCGGGAGGAGATCGAGGCTCGCTTTCCCAAAGTGCGGCGGAATGTCGGGGGGTATCGATTCGACGATCTGCTCGCGATGTTCGATCGGAGCGGCTCCGGAAGCGTCGATCAGGTGAATCTCGGGCGATTTCTTTCCGGAACCGAAGGATCACTCGCCGTTACCGCCGAGGCGACTGTCCGACTCGTGGAACCGTCGCGGGGTCGGGCGCTGATGGTCGCGGCGTTCGCCAGCGTGACCGATGCGTGCGGGCGAGTCGAGTCGCTGGTCGAAGCCGGACCTGCCGCGGTCGAACTGATGGATGCGTTCATCATCGATGCCGCGGCGAGACAGCCTGTCTACGCCGCGGACGTCGATCTGCTTCCAACGGTTCGGGGCGCGAGAGCAGGCGCGATCCTGTTCGTGGAGTTCCACGCAGAGGACCAGGCGATCGCGGAAGAAGCGGCGAACTCGGCGCGGCGACGGGCGGGGCTGGACGATGAGGCAACCCATATTTTCCTGGACCCGAAGGAACAGGCTCGACTCTGGGCGATTCGAACCACCGGCCTCGGCCTGATCTCCAAAGTCACCGGTTCGGTGCAACCGATGGCGGGCCTTGAGGATTGCGGTGTGCCGATTGAACGATTGGCGGAATTCCAACCGGCCTTCGAGGCGCTGATTGAAAGTCATGGATGGTCGGGCGTCTTCTATGCGCATGCGTCTGTCGGACTCCTGCATGTCCGACCTCGCATTGATCTGTCGAGCGAGGTCGATCGATCATCTTTTCGTGCGTTGCGGGAAGAGACGCTCGAACTCGTTCTCGCGCACGGAGGGACCATCTCGGGAGAACATGGTGACGGGCGAATTCGGACCGATCTGGTTCATCGCATGTATGGGGAGCGGATCGTCGAGGGGTTCCAGGCCGTCAAGACGATCTTCGATCCTCGAAATCTCCTGAATCCCGGGAGCAAGGTCGTCGCGGGTGATCCGTTGGCCGACCTCCGCGTCGATCAAGATCGTCCTTCCGTGGCGACTGGTCCTTTCTTCTTCCGATGGCCGGAGGGTGGGCCGCTGGCGGAAGCCCGGGCCTGTAATGGAAATGCGCTGTGCCGCCGGATTGAAGGCGGGGCGATGTGCCCGAGTTACCGAGCCCTTCGCGATGAAAGGCATTCCACTCGGGGTCGTGCCAATGCACTTCGTCTGGCTTTGGACGGCCGACTCGCGGGTGACGAGAGCGTCGGCGAAGAATCGACGCCCTGGAACCGGCCAGATGTCGAGGAGGCGTTGTCACTCTGCCTCTCCTGCAAGGCGTGTCGGCACGAATGTCCAAGCAACGTCGATCTGGCGAAATTGAAGTCGGAATATCTCGCGCAGTCCTATGCCGAGGGACGACGCAAGTCGATCCGCACCCGGGTGCTCGGACGAGCCGGCTTGCTTCTGAAGCGAGCTGCCCGAATCCCGCGACTCTCGCGAGCGCTGGCTTCTATTCCTGGCGCCGATGCGATCATCGCCCGAGTGCTCGGGCTCGATCCGACGCGATCGCTACCGCGTCCATGCGTTCCGGCTGCTCGGGCCTTCACGCCCACCGCCGAAATCGACGCTCCGGTGGTGCTCTTATTGGGCGACTGCTTCTCGACCTCGCTCGAACCGGGCCTGCAAGATGACGCGGAACGAGTGCTTGATGCCTTTGGCTATCGGGTGCGTCGCACGTCACTGGTCGGATGCTGCGGTCGACCGCAGATTTCGGCCGGACTCCTAGGCGAGGCTCGATCGCTGGTCGAGCAATCCGCCGGACCGCTCGCATCGGAGTTGGAATCGAGCGGGGCGATCGCGATGATCATGCTCGAGCCATCCTGCCTGTCGGCCATCCACGAGGAATGGCGGGAACTCGAGAGCAGCGTTCCCTCCGCGACGGCTCGCCGGCTTGCCGAGGAGACCACGTCGATCGAGATGTTCTTGGAGCAGCGATGGGACACGCATCCTCGTTGTCCTCGAGTCTCGCTTCCAGATTCGATCACGGTGCACCCGCACTGTCACGCCAAGGTGGACCGGGGCGTTTTCGGAAGACTCTTGGATCGCTTGGGGGCAGTCGACGCGGAAGTTCTTGATTCAGGCTGCTGTGGACTCGCAGGCTCGTTCGGATACGTTGCCGAAAACGCGGAACTCTCGCGACGGATCTTCGAGCAGTCACTCGGCGACACGGTTGACCGCTCAGAGGCCGGTCCGCTCGTCGCTGCTGGCACGAGTTGTCGACATCAATGCAACGATCTCGCCGAGGTCTGCGCCATCCACCCCGCGACCCTGATCGCACAAGCCATGCAGTCGGTCGCCCGCGATCCGGCGGCTCCGTGAGACGCGTCGGCTCCGCCGCGGAAGTCACCTTCAGAATTCGCTCGAAGTCGATTCGTCGCTCAGAGGGAAGGCGGCACTCACTCCGTCCTGCATGGCGGCGAGGGCGGCAGCGGTCCGACGTTCCATCCAGAGGCTGATCGCCCCGAGAAGGCCGAGGAATAGTCCGCCGCCACCGCTGCAGAAGAAGCCCATCAATGGCGCGAATGCCGATTCGAGGGCGGCCACTTCAGCATCGTTGATCACGAAGACGTCGGCAACCGCCCGGCTCGATTCGCGAGGTCCGAGAGTGAGGTCGAACGTATAGGTGCCTTCCGCAGGAAGCACCGCTGATCCGACCAGCACGGCGGATGCGGGGCGACCTGGTCGTGATGACTGAAGATTGGCCCGCTGGGTAGGCTCAACTTCGACGTCGACCAGGGCTCCTTGCGCATCTGTGATCACGAGTTCGAAGACCAGTTCGGTCGGCGCGAGGTATCGAGTTTCTTCGAATTCGGTGTCGGTGAGATAGGAAACAAAAATGCGGCCCGCAGGAAAATCGAACGAGGCCTGTCCCGGCACGAGAAAGCGATGTGGCGTCTCGTTCTCCATACGTTTTCGCATGGCGGCCCGAGCATCACTCAATTCCGACCAAGAGACTTGCGTGGCCATGATGATCGACGCGAGTCCGAGGAGCGCAGCGAGTATCAAGAGAAACTTGCCGAGGAAAGGCTTGCGTCGGCGTGCGACCGCACGGGCGGAGACCAGACCTTCGGAGGGCGAAGATGGTGAATTCGGATCAGTCATGGACGCTGTGCCTCCAGATCGAAGACGAGGTCCATGGACGTCCACCAGCTCTGATCTGTCTCTGACGCACTCGGTATTCGTTGCTGATACGTCCGCATGAGTGTGTCCCACTCCTGACAACGAGGATCCTCGGCGTACGTCTGGTAGTCGTGGTCGGGATTGAAGCCGTCGGGGGCCTCGAACATCATGAAGAGCCGGGAGCCGGTCCTCCAGATGAGCATGCGTTGGATGCCGATCTCCCGAAGCCCCCGAGTGACCTCCGGCCACGCCGCGACGTGATATCGGTCGTATTCCGCGATGCGTTCGGGATCGTCGATGAGGTCGAGGGTCTGAGCGAAGGTCTTCACGTGGTTCTCCGAAGGACCAGCATACGGCTGCGGATCCGAGGCGGGGGGGCGTTACCATCAAGCGATGCCGCTTCCCGCATCTGAATCTTCGGAAGATCAATTCGACCTCTTGGTGCTGACCGCCTCGAATCGCCGTCAGGCGGCGACGTTTCAGCGGGCGGTCGGGCGGATGATCGAGTCTGGCGCATTCCCGGTCAGAAAACTTTTGGTGGTCCCGGATCCGGGAGGGCGGCGGATTGGTTCGGGCGGTGCGACCCTCGAGGCCGCCGCTCGAGCGGCAGCGTCTCTGGCGGGGCGGGCGATCGTTCCGACGATCAAGACACTCTTTCAAGGACGGCGGGTCTTGGTGGTGCACTCTGGCGGCGAGACGCGACGGCTGCCGGCGTTCTCAGCCCTCGGGAAGATCCTGGTCCCCTGGTCTCGAATCGGCCCCCGAGGGGGTTCACTCACGATGCTCGAAGCGATCGTGGGGGCGTGCATCTCCGTACCGGGCCCTGTGGACGGGCAGTTCATGGTGGTCACGGGTGACGCGCTGGTGCAACTGGCCGGTGCCGGGGTTCGTCTTGATCGGCAGGGCATGACTGGGGTCGCGCAGGTCGCCCCCTTGGAACGCGGCGGACGTCATGGGGTCTATGTCGCCGGGCCGGATGGTGCCCTTGAGGACATGTTGCAGAAGCCGACCCCGAAGATCGCTCGAGCGGCCGGTGCGGTTCGGCGGGGTGGTCAGGTCTTGGTAGATACCGGGGTCCTTTCCTTCGACCCGGCGTCGATCGCTCGTTGGCTGTCGACCGCCGGGGTGACGATCTGTGCCGGTCGGGTCACGCTCGAACCAGGCTTGCTGGCGTCGGTTCGAGCAGGAACCGCTGGGTCGATTGAGCTCTATCACGAAATGCTCAAGGCCATTCCGAAGTCTGTGACGTGGCGTGACTACGAGAAGATTCTCGGTGATTCTTTGCCGTCCTCGCAGCGGAAGATGCTGAAGCAATGGCGACGAGGGGTCCGCGGCATCCGGTTTCACGTGGCGGTGGCAGGATCCGATCCATTCCTCCATCCGGGGACCACTCGAGAGTACATCGACCTGGTTTCAACCCAGAACCGATCCAGGCAAGGGACGTCGCTGACCTCCGACGTCGGTGATGCCGTCATCGCGCGAACCAGCATCATCGAAAGCTGCGATCTTCGCGGCGCCGAAGTCCGCCTCCGCGGCCGCAACCTGATCAGTGGCGTGCCGCGGGCGAGGGGAATTCGGATCGATCTCCCGAAAGGTGGTTGTTTATTCGTGTTGCCGGTTCGAGATCATCGAGATCATCGAGATCATCGAGATCATCGTGATCGGCCGGCGTGGCTGGCCGTGGCCCACCACGAGGGTGACGACTTCAAAACTTCGATTGCCGATGGCGGCACGTTCGGTGGACGGATGATGAAGGGCGCGGCAATTCGGAAGCGACCCGGTCCGTTCGCGATCATGGATGCAGAATCCGACGCGACGCTTCGATCGCAGGACCTGTGGTTGATCGGATCGGCGGCTCGAACCATCGCGCACGCTCTGGGAGTGCTGAGGGGCGAGGCCGTTTCTTCAAAGGGTTGTATCTCGCTCGCGTCAGCGCTGGAGCGGGTCGATCATGATCGCTTGCTCGACTTTCGTGAGGATCTTCAAACGAAGGATCTGGAGCGGAACGTGGTGGGCATCTTCGAGGAGTTGCCACGTCTCACGGCGGATTCGATCGCTCCGCTGGTGAGCGTGCGAGTCGCGCGTCGGATGGCGAAATCCCTTCGGGATGCCGCGGTCGATCGTCCACCCGACTCGACCGCCGCCCGTCTCGCGGCGGCGGCCCATGGTTTGGAACCCCGCGGCGGTGGAATGCAGCTCGCCCTTTCAATCGTGGGTCGATCGGTGGCAGCGCCGCTGGAATCATCCTCGGATCGCACCACGGCGGTCGTGCTCCCGGATCAGGCGGTGTGGGCGGCATCTCCGGTTCGCATCGATCTGGCCGGCGGCTGGAGTGACACCCCGCCGATCTGCTCAGATCTTGGCGGGGTTGTGGTGAACGCCGCGGTGTTGCTCCATGGGAAGCAGCCGCTTCAGGCGATGGCGAAGATTATTGACGAACCAAAGATCGTGGTGCATAGCGTGGATCTCGGTTCGAGCCGAACCTTCACGACCACCCGAGAATTGCTCGCGACCTTCGATCCGTCGGACTGGACGACGCTTCCGCGAGCGGCGCTTCGGCTGGCGGGGATCACTCCTGTCGATCCCCAGGCCTCGTTGCGAAAGCGATTGGAACGGCTCGGAGGCGGGGTGGTGCTCACGATGTATTCCGCAGTACCAAAGGGCTCTGGTCTCGGTACGTCTTCGATTCTCGGTGCCACGGTACTCGCATGTCTCGACCGACTGGTTCGATCCGAACTGAATCAGGATGCGCTCATTGATCGAACCAGCGTGCTCGAACAGCTCATGACCACACGTGGCGGCTGGCAGGACCAAGTCGGCGGGGTGGTTGGAGGTATCAAGGTCATCCGGTCCGAACCGGGGCCGGTGCAGCGACCGGTGGCGACGCCGCTTGATCCTCCGGTCGAGTTCGTCAAGACCTTGGAAGCGCGTTCGGTCCTGCTGTATTCCGGCGAAAAACGTCTGGCCCGCGACATCCTCGAACTGGTCTTGGGCCGCTACCTCTCGCGGGCGCCAGAGGCGATGCGGATCGTGGCGGCGTTGAAGTCGGGAGCGGAGGCCATGGCGGACGCGGTGCGATGCGGCGACGTCGACGCCTTTACCGAGCGTCTTGCGGAGTACTGGCGTCTCAAGACACAGTTTCATCCTGGTTCGACCAACCGACGCATCGATGCGATCGCTGCCGCACACGGGCGGGATCTGGCCGCGTGGGAACTCCCGGGGGCCGGCGGCGGCGGGTTCGTCATGATGGTGGCGAAGGATGAGCAGGCGGCGAGGCGGATTGAAGCGAGGGTGGACAGGCATCCCCCAAACCGATTGGCTCGGCGATTTCCTTTGGAGATCGATCCGGATGGCCTTCGAGTCACCGTACTCTGAAGACCGAGCGATTCGCAGGGTGATTCGCGACGTGTTCCGCGGGGCCAACTCAGGACCATTGCGACAAAAGTTCGCCAATATCGATGCCGTTCGTGGTCCCGTCTCCGTTGAGGTCGCCCTGGATCGTGCCCCAACCCGCGAGCAGCAGGCCGAGATCGGCAGAGTCGACGATGCCGTCACCGTTGAAGTCGGCGGGATTCGGCGGGTTCAGGGGTTCGCAATCAATCTGGAGGATCCCGTTTCCCGTGGATCCGTCTGGGCTGCCGACTCGGACCAAGAGAAGCTGCCCTTCGATCGTCAAGCTCGAGGCTGAAGCGTCGTCGCCACACTCTTGGTCGCCACAGGCGAAGGGCGAATTGCCGGGGTTCGGGCAGCCGCTTCCGCCATCGAACACGTCGATGCGGCTGTCAAAATCGGTACCGCAGGTCGAGATGGCGAACGTACCGGTGCAGGGGGCGACCACGTAAAACCAGACGTCAGACGTCACTTCGGGGCCGTTTGTAGCGCTGCAGAACAAGGCGCTGGGAATTCCGCTGTCGGTCGCGCCGACGGTGGAGAAGGTGATATTTCCTGGCGACACCTCCAAGGCTTCGGTGCAGTCGTCGTTCACCGGAGGTCGGACGTCCTCACATTCGATGAAGCCGTCGATGTCGAACTGCGAGACGTCGTCCCAGATGGCCGCGGTCGCGAAGGACGGCACGTCATGCCCGCCGCCCTGTCGCCGGTAGTGGACGACGGTATGACAGCCTTCGCCTTGGGGAAAGAGGATTTCGGTGACATTACCATCGAGTGGCGTATCGATCGATGTCGTCTCAGCGCCGTTCACCGACACGAGGTATGCGTTCTGTTGGCTGACCGAGATTGAATACTTGTTGCCGTTGTAGGGCGCGTAGAAGTCGCTGGTTCCCAAGATGTGAATGAAGGCGGTTGGGGCTGCCGGATCGCACGCCGAATACGTCCACTCCCACATGTTCGCGGCGATGGCCCCGATGCCCGCGAACCGATCGCCCAGGTGGCAGAACAAGTCGTACATCATGGATCCGCCAAGTGAGAACCCACTGGCGCACATGCGGCGGGGATCTGCATTGAACTCGGCGGTCATCGCGTCCATCATCGCCGAAGTGAATCCAAGCTCATCGATGCCGTTGCTCTAGGGGCCTTTGCTGTTCCAGCACGTGCAGTCGTCGGGATCGACCAACGCCGCGGGATACACCGCAATGAAGCGATTCTGATTCGCAAGTGAACGGTAATCCGCATACTGGATCTCGGATTCGGGAGATCCATCGCCGCCGTGGTAATGGAACATCACCGGCATGTGCTCCGACGACTCAAATCCCACCGGGAGGTAGACGAGGTACCGCCGGTTCACGCCGTCGACGTTGATCCTCCGGGAGAACTGCTGCTGGCCGTACACCGGAGCGGCGGGGATCAGGCTGGCAAGGGAGATCGCTTGAAGGAGGAGGAACCGCGACATGATGATCGAGTTCCGTGGGTCTTTGAGAGGCGGTGAGAGGCCATCCGAATCTAGAAAAAAGCGATGCCCCGATCGACCGTTTATTCGAGAACATCGATCAGGTTCGCCTCGAGCCGTGGCATTGTGATTCTGGCATGCGTGTGGAAATTCAGACCGTTTCTTCGGTGTTTGGCGACCCGGTTGATGCACCGATAACCCGTCCGTGACGCCGGGATCCGCGGGTATCTCTCGCTCGACCGGTGGCTTGGACCCTTGCAGGAAGGCTTGAAACCGGGATCGGTGCGAATTGTGCCTTGACCACAGCCCCGTTACGGTGGTCTCAACTGGCCTTTCGCCGGTTCTTTGGAGAACTCCAGACATGCCCCAACCTGCCGATCCTCGTCGCCGTTCCTTCTTCGGAGGCCTCGCCGGTCTTGCCGCGGCGTCGACGCTTTCACGAGCCTCATTCGCGGTGCCGACCGCCGAGAAGTTCATGCCCCCGAACCCAATTTCACTCGCCCAGTGGTCTCTGCACCGGGAGATCTTCGGCGGAAAACTCGATCCGCTGCGATTCGCCGAGGTCACCATGAGCCGGTATGGCCTCGCAGGCTGCGAGTACGTCAACAGTTTCTATAAGGACAAGGTCGGGACGCCGGGCTATCTGGCGAGCATGAAGAAGGTCGCGGACGATCATGGCGTCACGTCGGTGTTGATCATGTGTGACGGTGAGGGCGCCCTCGGGGATGCCGATGAGAAGAAGCGAGAGAAGGCGGTGGACAACCATCAACGATGGCTCGAGGCCGCGAAGTTTCTCGGATGTCACTCCATCCGAGTGAACGCCCAGTCCGCCGGCACCTGGAAGGAGCAACTCGATCAAGCCGCCGACGGCCTTCGAATGCTCTCTGAGAAGGCCGCGCCGTACGGACTCAACGTCATCGTCGAAAATCATGGCGGGCTCTCCTCGAACGGTGAATGGCTGGCGGGCGTAATGACGAAGGTGGCAATGGTCAACTGCGGCACGCTTCCCGACTTCGGCAACTTCAGCCTCGGCGGCGGCAAGTGGTACGACCGCTATAAGGGCGTCACTCAGTTGATGCCATTCGCCAAGGCGGTGAGCGCGAAGAGCGGGAAGTTCGACGAGACCGGAACGGAATCTGAGACCGACTTCGTCCGCATGATGAAGATCGTGCGGGCCGCGGGATATCGCGGCTGGGTCGGCATCGAGTGGGAGGGTGGTTCGCCCTCCGAACACGAAGGCATCATGCTCACCAAGCGGATGCTGGAACGATGCGATTGTGTCGCCGCTCGAACCGGTGACGGCCCGTTCGAGGCGAAGAAGCCAGCAGGAAAGGCCGAGAATGGATGATCCGGCGAAACGCGTTTCCACGACGGATACCGAGAATCGACGCGACTACTTCCGGACTAATCTCCGTCTCATCGCGGTGCTGCTTTTAATCTGGGCCTTTGTCTCCTTCGGATGTGGCATTCTGCTCGCCCCCTGGCTCAATAGTTTCAAACTTCCGTTCACCGAGTATCCCCTCGGATTCTGGTTCGCCCAGCAGGGCTCGATCTACATTTTCGTGCTGGTGATCTTGGTCTATGTCGTGGCCATGAATCGGATCGATCGCCGCTTCGGCGTCGACGAGGGGAGTGATTGACATGGACGTCCAGGCCTGGACTTTCGTCATCGTGGGGCTGACCTTCGCCCTCTACATTGGCATTGCGATTCGGTCGCGAGCGGGATCCACCGGCGAGTTCTATGTCGCGGGCAAGGGCGTCTCACCGCTCGCCAACGGCATGGCGACCGCGGCCGACTGGATGAGTGCTGCATCATTTATCTCCATGGCGGGGATCATTGCCTTCGAGGGAATGGACGGTTCCGTCTATCTCATGGGCTGGACTGGCGGCTACGTGCTCCTGGCGCTCCTCCTCGCTCCGTACCTGCGGAAGTTCGGTAAGTTCACGGTCCCCGACTTCATGGGGGATCGGTACGCATCGCAGTATGCGCGGCTCGTCGCGATCATCTGTGCGATCTTCATCTCCTTCACGTATGTCGCGGGACAGATGCGCGGCGTGGGCGTAGTGTTCAGCCGTTTTCTCGAAGTCGATATCAATCTCGGGGTCGTCATCGGGATGGGGCTGGTTTTCTTCTACGCGGTTCTCGGCGGGATGAAGGGGATCACCTACACCCAGGTCGCCCAGTACTGCGTCCTGATCTTCGCGTATACCGTGCCGGCGGTCTTTTTGGCCTTCATGGTGACGGGGAATCCGGTGCCACAAACGGCGCTCGGTGGCATGGATACGGAGGGCGTGGGACTTCTGGACAAACTCAATGGGATGCTGCTCGATCTGGGCTTCGGTGAGTACACCGAATACACCAAGAGCCCTCTCGATGTGGTCTGCATCACCGCGGCGCTCATGCTCGGGACCGCGGGGCTCCCGCACGTCATCATCCGTTTTTACACCGTGAAGACCGTTCGAGGCGCGAGGTCGTCGGCGGGATGGGCGCTGCTTTTCATCGCGATCCTGTACACCACGGCGCCGGCCATCGCGGTGTTCGCTCGAACCAATCTTCTGGCCACCGTCCCCAACGTTCCCTACGCAGAAGCACCGAGTTGGCTCGGAACCTGGGAAGACACCGGTCTGGTCGCCTGGTTGGATAAGAACCACGACGGCGTGATTCAGCACGCGCCCGGTGGCGTGTTCGCGTCATCGCCCGCGAACGGCGAGGCGGGATCAATCGACGCGGTCTATTCCAAGAAGCCCGTCTTTCGGCTCGACGACGCGGGCGAGAGTGTTCGAGGTGATCATGGCGAGCGTGCGGTGAGCAATGTTCCCGATCTCTCCAACCCCAACGAACTTCACGTCGATCGAGACATCATGGTGCTCGCCAATCCGGAGATCTCCGGTCTTCCCGACTGGGTCGTCGCGTTGGTCGCCGCCGGCGGTCTCGCCGCGGCATTGTCTACCGCGGCAGGACTGCTCATGGTCATCTCATCGGCGGTGAGCCACGACCTTTTCAAGCGGATGATCAGTCCGGACATCACGGAGAAGAGCGAGCTTCGTCTGGCTCGATTCGCCGCCGCGATCGCCGTGCTCTTTGCGGGCTATCTCGGGGTCAATCCGCCGGACTACGTCGCTGCCGTCGTTGCGTTCGCATTCGGTCTGGCCGCAAGCAGTTTCTTCCCGGCAATCCTGCTCGGTATCTTCTGGAAACGAATGAACGCCGCCGGTGCCGTATCGGGCATGTTGGTCGGGATCATCTTCACGACCGCCTACATCATCTGGTTCAAGTTCATGCATGCCGAACTGAACACTCCCGGGAACTGGTGGTTCGGAATCTCTCCCGAGGGTATCGGGACGATCGGCATGTTGTTGAACTTCGCAATCGCGATTCCGGTCGCCTTGATCACCAAACCACCCTCGGCGGAAGTTCAGGCGTTGGTCGACTCGATTCGAATTCCCGCGGGGGCTGGAGAAGCGCACGAACTTTCGGGATGACGGAATGATCAGCGGCCCGTCAATCGTCCAGCAACTCGAATCCTTCGAACTGGAAGGCGGGTGACACGGTGCATCCGACCAATGTCCACTCGCCCAGGCTCTTAGCGGACTGCCATTCCTGTGGTTGCACGATCGCCTGAGGCCGTTCGCCGTCCAAGATGTTCTGTCCCAGACGAATCAGGCGGTCGGCGGTGGGCGGCGCCGCGGAGAGACTGAGTTCGAGGGAGGCGCCGGCGTAGTGATGCCAGATCTCGGTGGCATCGACCCGGTGCCAGCGATTCGTGACTCCGCCGGGAAGCAGAAAATAGATCGCAGTTCCCTGACCGCGATCATCCGTCGAGGGATTGTGCCGCCACGTTTCCCGATAAAAGCCCCCCTCCGGATGCGGAAGGAGTTCAAGCCGATCGATGAGGTCCTTGGCACAAAGAGAGTCAGGTTGATCTTGTGAATACATATGCAAATACGTTACTTGAGAAGGCGCCGCAGGACTTGGATATCATTCTGAGATGCTCGACCCGACGAAAGAACCACCCGTGGGAACGCCTGCTGCGGATGCGATCCCGATCCTCTACGACCTCCACGCCGGAATGATCCGCGGCTTAGCGTGGCGAATCAGCGGGTCCGAGGATTTCGCAGACGAGATTTTCCAGGACACGTTCCTGGAGGCCTTTAAGAGTTGGTCGAAATTCGAAGGTCGATCGAAGGCGAGTACTTGGCTGGGCGGAATCGCGATTCGACAATGGCAGCGTCGGCAACGACGACGAGCAGGGGAACCGAGAAACATTCCTTCTTTGGAATCTCTGCTGCCATTCGGTGAGAACACGAGTTCGATCATTCCTGGCCACGGAGAATCACCGCTCGACGCGACGATCCGGAAAGAGGCGGTGACCGCGGTTCACCGGGCGATCCTTGAGCTTCCCGATGATTTTCGGGTGCCATTGGTGATGAAGGACATGATCGAGCTCTCGGTGAAGGAAGTGGCGGAGGCGCTGGATCTGAACGAGCAGACGGTCAAGACGAGGCTCCACCGTGCTCGCCTGAAGGTGCGTAGTGCCATGCGATCAGTGGTCCCGCAGATGGCGGCGGTGGATCCGGCGTTCGACCGGCAAACGTGCATCGATCTCATCAATGCGAAACTCACGGCGATGGACGCGGGCCGCGGGTTTCCCGTCGATGACGACTTTCTGTGCGAACGATGTACTTCCGTCTTCGACGAACTTGATCTGACGCGTGATCTGTGCCGGGACTTCACCGGGATGGAGCCGCCCGCCTCGATTCGAGATTTTCTCCTTCACCGGGCGTCCGAGTAGTCGATTTCGATCCTGAGTTTGAGTTCTCTTTTTTCGGGAACCCAGAGCATGCGAAGCGACACCTACTGTCACGCCAATCGATTTTGTCGAAGTGATGGAGCTGATCATGTCCGCAGTCGTCGAAGGAAAAACCAATGCATCGATCCTCGAGATCGATTCGTCCGAGGCAGATCGACTTCATCGGTCCGATGCGGCGGTCCTTCTCGACGTGAGGGAATCGGATGAACATCGAAAGCAACGTATTCCAGGGGCCATCTCGGTTCCTCTCTCGACTCTCGATCCGAGAAGAATCGACGAGATCGTCGGGTCGAAAAAAGCCATTCTGCAGTGCGAGTCGGGGCGACGAAGTCGTTCCGCACTCGACTTGCTTCACGCCGCAGGCCGAACCGACGCCGTCAGCCTTTCCGGAGGCATTCGTGCATGGGCCAAGCAGGGGTTTCAAGTCGAGCGTGATCCGGCGGCAAGTCTGCCCATGATGCGGCAAGTTCAGATCGCGGCAGGAGTGGCCATTCTGGGGTTCACGGGTCTGGCGACGTTCATTGATTCGTGGTTCCTCTTGGGGACGGGTTTCGTGGGCGCCGGGCTCTGCTTCGCAGGCCTGACGGGGACCTGTGGCCTCGCGGTGGTCCTCGAGAAAATGCCTTGGAACCGTTCTGGTCCGAAACGGGATTCGTCTGACCAGGCGATCACTGTTGGCGGCTGAATTCCCGTGGCCTTGATCGGCACGGCCTTTCCTCGGGCCGACAGGTTGCCGCTAGAATCCGGAAATGAACTCTTTCTCCTCACCGAGACCTCTTCGTCGCAGTTCCGACCCATCGAGTGGTGGCGCACCGAGTTCGACCTCGGGTGACGACCGCCGCGACGCAGCGATTCTGATCACGGGAGCGGGCGGCGAGATGGGGCACGGCCTGATTCAAGCCCTCGCTGAACGGGAACCAGAATGCTTGATCGTGGGGCTCGATCTCCAGCCCATCAAGGATTCGATCGCCGCGTGTTGCGTGGAGACTCTGGCCGGCGATGTTCGCGACATCGGACTGCTCGAGGATCTCGCGAGGCGCTATCGCTTCGAGCGTATCTTCCACCTCGCGGCCATGTTATCTTCGAGTGCCGAACGGGCACCTTTGGTGGCGTACGACGTGAACGTCGGAGGCACCATGAATCTACTCAGGTTGGCGCTCGCGGAACGTGATCGCACCGGAGTGATCCCGATGGTCGTGCTTCCGTCGACCATCGCGGTCTACGGTCTGCCGTCTCTTGCAGCCAAGGTTGCTGCGGGGACGATCAGCGAGACTGAATTTCTTGAGCCGCGCACGATGTACGGGTGCAATAAGCTCGCAGCGGAGCACCTTGGCCGCTACTTCAACAGCCACCACGGTCAGTTCGAGAGCGAGTCGCCTGGTTCGCTCGATTTCAGGTCAATCAGATTCCCCGGAATCATCTCGGCCGAAACGCTACCAACCGGTGGCACCACCGACTACGGCCCTGAGATGCTTCATGCGGCCGCCCGCGGTGAGGCATACATATCCTTCGTACGGGCCGACTCGAAATTGCCGTTCATGACCATGCCGGAAGCGATCCGCGCCATTTTGGAATTAACTGATGCGCCTCGTGCCAATTTAACCCGCGGTGCCTACAACGTCCGAAGTTTTGCGCCCACCGCTGCGGAGCTGGCCGAAGCGATCCGAGTTCGTTTTCCCGCGCTCGAGGTGGCCTTCGATCCGACGCCCGGGCGTCAACGGATCGTCGACGGCTGGCCTGCCGACGTCGACGACGCCGCCGCTCGAATAGATTGGGGCTGGGTACCGACGCATACCCTCGATTCAGCCCTTGATGAATACCTCATTCCCGGCTTGAGAGCACACTACGGAATCGCGTGAACTGAGTGACGGAACGCCCCGTGATCTGGTGGTCGGTTCTGAAACCGAGGCCGTGCGTGTCGTTCCGGAGTACCACCGCTTCACGCGCTCAAGACGCTAAAGCAGTTGTTGGAAGAATCGCTGAATCGCCCCGTTTGGCGATATGGTGTCCTGCTCGATCTCTACGTCGATCAGGGAATGCCGACCAGCACTGGGGATTCCTTCACTCTGGTCAATCCAATGCTGCAGGACCGCGATCTCGGGTTCGCGCGGTATCAGGCACGAGTCGATCGGCTTCGGCAAGGAGTCCGCCCTACAACGCTACCACGCTACCACGCTACCACGCTACGACGCATCGGCGGATCGACGCAGCGGGGCCTTGGAAGAAGGCTTCCTCGCGGGATGCCTCCCCTGACCGATGGTCGAAATTCGTCACTGTTCCGCCGACTGAGATGGCGGAGGCAGGGTGCGGGGAGTTACCATTCTGCCCATGAGCACCATGACTGGACCTGATTTCGGCGCCCGTACCACGGCGATCCTCGGCCATCTCGACCAGACCGGACAGCGGAAGGGCCTTCAGGTGATCGACGGGCCCATGGGCCCCAGCATCACGTTGCGGGAATTCGGTGAGGTCGCCTGCTTCTGTTCGAACAACTACCTCGGACTCGCGAACGATCCACAGGTGGTCGAAGCAGGTATCGAAGGTCTGCGAAAATACGGAGCAGGGACCGCAAGCGTGCGATTTATCTGCGGGACCCTTGCGTGCCATGAGGCGCTGGAGGCCCGCATCGCCTCGCTCCATGATCAGGAGGCGTCATACACGTTCACCAGTTGTTGGAACGCCAACGAGGCGATCTTCGCGACGCTCTGCGAACCCGGCGATCTAATCATCTCCGACGCGCTCAATCACGCGTCGATCATCGACGGGGTCCGGCTCGCCTCGGTGATCAAGAAGGGCGTCCACAAGACGGTCTATCGCCACAGTGACTTCGATCACCTTCGGGAGCGACTTGAGGCCGCGAAGGCGAATCCCGACGTGAGCGGGCAGATCTGGCTGGTGACCGACGGCGTCTTCAGCATGGAAGGCGACATCGCGGATCTTCGGACCCTGCGCTCCATCTGTGACGAATACGACGCGAAGCTGATCGTCGACGACAGTCACGGTACCGGCGTGATGGGGCCGACCGGCCGAGGGACCCACGAGCACTGGGGCATGTCGGGTCGTGAGATCGACCTGTTCACCAGTACATTGGGGAAAGCCCTCGGTGGAGGTGCCGGCGGATACATGGCCGGCTCGAAGGAGATGATCGACCTCATGATCCAGCGGGGCCGCCCGACCCTCTTTTCAAATGCGCTTCCCGCCACCGTCGCCTGCAGTGCGGACAAGGCGATCGAGATCCTGATGAACGAGCCGGCTCGAGTTGCGAAACTTCGCGACAACGTCGCATACGCTCGTGACGGAATCCGCGACGCCGGATTCGAGGTGCTCGAGAGTCCCACCGCCATCCTTCCGATCATTGTGCACGACACCGCGAAGGCGATCGCGATGAGCAAGCGGCTCTTAGAGCTCGGCGTTTTCGTGATCGGATTTGGATATCCCGTGGTGCCGGAGGGCGAGGCGAGGCTCCGTTGTCAGATCTCCGCCGCCCACGAGAAGTCGCACCTCGACACCTTCCTCGAGAAACTCAAGGTGCTCAAGACCGAGTTCTGAGAGCATTCTCGACCAAACAAAACAAAAAACATCGCGGCCCCGATCAGATCGATCGGGGCCGCGATTTCATTCACAGAAAGACGCGATGTTCAATCACGGTCGCGTTCGGAGCCTTTCGCGGGTGCGTCGCCGCGCTCGCCGCCTTGACGGCGAGGTCGGTCCGACGCTTTGCGGCGGTCCTGCTCCGATTCCTCCGCCGCCCGGTCCTTCCGCTTTTCGGCTTTTCGCGGTGCATCTTCAACTTGATCCTGGTTCCGATTCCTCGCCTCAGAATCCCGACCGACGTCGCGGCCACCTTCCATCATGCGGCGAAGGGCTTGCTCGAGCCGTTCGACGCGTTCCGTGAGCCTCTGATTCTGTTCAGCGAGTCGCTGATGGCCCTCTGCGAACTTCTGGAGAGTCTCCTGTAGTTTTCCACGGGACTCGCCGAGTCTCTGCTGGAGCATCATGCCACCCTCTTTGAGTTGGATGTCCCGCTCGCGGAACATCATCTCAGTCTCCCGGCGACCGTGATCCTGTCGCTCCATGACCCGATGGAGTTCCTGCTCGAAGGCTGCCGCCATCTCGCCCATGCGGTCATCGAACATTTCAGCGAAGTCGTGCATCTGATGTTCGGCGTCCTGCGCCCATCGGCCGGCCTCGTCGGACATCTCGCCCATCCATGCCTCGATCTCGTGCCGGCCATCCCGCATCATCTTTTCCATCACATCCATCACATCCATCACATGATCATCGCGTTCGCCGCTCTCGTCGCGGGAGAAGAACATGTTGCCTTGTTCATCGTGAATGGCATCGCCATGCAACTCGCCTCCTTGGATGATGAACTCTGAGCCCTCTCCGCCGGCGTGGAAGACCATGTCACCTTGGCGGATCTTGACCCGGCGTTCCCGACCGTCACGATTACCTTCCATCTCGACCTGGACGTCGAATTCGACATCGCCGTCGCCGTTGCCATTCATCGTCATAAGGCGTTCGATCAAGGATTCGATCGCTTCCATGCCGAGTTCGCCGTCATCGTCGCCGTTCCACTCCATGTGGATCTCACGATTCTCATCGTGGTCACCTTCTCGTTCTCGGTTCTGGCTGGCATCCATCACTTCTGGATCCCATCGGCCGAGCACGATCTCGCGGTCGAAATTCTGGCCGTCGCGCAGGCCATTGACTTCGATTGACTGGCCCGGGCGGGTCCCGGCGACGACGTTCGCGAGCGCTTCGACGTTGGCGGGTCGGCCGTTGATCTTGATGATGATGTCGCCCTCTCTCAACCCCGCTTGCGCGGCGGGTGTTTCCGGAATCACCCTTTGAATCACGACGCCACGGTCGTTCTCCGCCATCATCACACCGAGCATCCCGCGGGGGGGCTCCGACCGACCGTCATCCTGCTTGACCATCATTTTTCGAACCATCACGGGCGCGTCGCCTCCGCCCCGCATGCCGGCGAGTTCGATCCGTTGCAGTTCCGTGCCATCGTCACCCACGATCACGATCACTCCGTCCATGTCGCGGATCTGACCGGCCGGAACGTGTTTTCCGTCAATCATCATCCGGACATCTTTGCCATCAACCCGCACCTCGATCTTCTTTTCGACGTGGACCGGTGCTTCTTGAATCTGCGTTTCCGACGTCGTCTTTTCTGTTCCCGCCGTCACGCAGGCGGCCTGGGTGACGGAACCGGCGAAGATCGCCCCGAAGACGCCGGTGCTGATGATGAAGGGGCGAATGGTGGAGAAGCGGGGGTTCATAGTCTGGAACTCCTAAATAGGAAGTGACGGCGGAGGTCTCTCGTCTAGGGTCTCGAATTCGAGCAGGGCAAAGTGCCTTCAACTTGTTGGCTTAAGGGTGAACGGTCTTGCAGGTTGCACAGGAGCGGCGCCTTGATTCCCTCGGCATCGTTTTATCGGTCAGGAGACGCTGATCGTGGGCATCTGAAACTTGCCCTGGATGGAGGCCACGGAGATTCTCGCGGCGGTCTGGGTGACCATCGCATCGAACGCGACGGCGAGTTCCGGATCGTCCCAGTTCGCGAGTGGGGTGCCGCGATCAGAGTTGATTCGAAGATTCTGGGTGATGGGGATGCCGCCGAGGTACGGGAGGTCCATGTTCCGGGCGAGGAGTTCGGCACCGCCACGTCCGAAGAGGTCGTACTCCTTGCCGTCATCGCCGACAAAGAAACTCATGTTCTCGATAATGCCGAGAATCTCGACTCCGAGACTTTCGAACATTCGCACCGCGCGTCGAGCATCGTCCTGGGCCACTCGTTGCGGCGTACAGACCACGACGGCGCCGGTCAGGGGAAGGAGTTGTGCGAGCGTCAATGGCACGTCGCCGGTCCCCGGCGGAAGATCAACGATGAGGTAGTCGAGCTCATCCCACTCGGTCTGAAGCGCGAGTTGCTTGAAGGCGCCATGAGCCATCGGACCACGCCAGATCAGGGCTTTGTCGGGCTCGACGAGCTTTCCGATTGACATCGCCTTGATTCCGTGCACTTCAAAGGGAAGCAGCATCGAGCCGTGGGCGACGACCTGCACATCTTCAAGGCCGAGCATGGTGGGAAGCGACGGACCATAGATGTCGCCGTCGAGTAGACCGACTCGGGCACCGTGGCGAGCCAGCCCAACGGCGAGGTTCGTGGCGATCGTGCTCTTTCCGACGCCACCCTTGCCCGCGCCCACGGCAATGATCTGCCGGACACCGGGCAGGGGACTCTCGCCATCCTGAGTCTTCTGGTTGGGGCGTCTCACGTCCGCGGTGAATTCGACTTCGATGGAGTCGACTTGATGAGCGGTCTCCCTCGCGGCATCCTTCACCGCCTGTTCAATGTCGTTCCGAATGCGGTCCTTCATCGGGCACGCCGGCGTCGTGAGCTCGACGGTGATGAGCACCTTCGGACCTTCGACGTCATGTCGTTTGACCATGCCGAGGGTCACCAGGTCCTTCCCGAGATCGGGATCACGGACGGTGCGGAGTGCTTCGAGGACACGTTCTGAAGTGAGAGGCATTGATTCGCCAGAGGGGGAGATGGGTGGATGGGGGACGAGGGACCGAGGACGGGATCTGAGGAGCACCCGGGTCGTGCAGGTCCGGGAACCTTGCTCCGGTGAACGTCTGATCGAGAAGTTCACCTCGGTGGGAAGAGAGGCCGATCATGATACGTCCCCGAAGGCGTTGTTCCCACGGTTTCGAGGGGAACTTCCTTCTGCTGCAACCTGCCGGACGGAAAGGCGTTCTCACCCGGTACCGCAGGGATGAGAGATCAGGGCCCGAACGGGGGCTCAAGCGTGCGGGATGGGGAGTAGGGCTCGATCCGTGGTTTTCATCTTTCGCTGGGACTTTCTGGACTCCATTCACATGAAGAATCGCAACACCTCGCCTTTTTTCGCGGCGCTCACCGCCTCCGCTGGCATCGCATTCGTGATGGCCCTGGCGGTTTCGACCATCGCGGTCGCCACGCCACCGAAGGGTGGGAAGGTCGAAAATTCAGACATGCCCGTGGAAGGGCAGCCAAAGAAGGTGGCGAGTGGGGTCATGGATATTCGAGGCGGGGTCAGCGAAGTCGTCTGGTTGGATGCGCTGAGTCGAGTCCACGTCACGGCCGAGCAACGCGAGTCGATTACGCCGTTGGTTCGGAACTACCTCGCGAAGTCGAAGGCGTGGCGTGAAAAGGAAAGCGTTGAACTGACGGGACTCGCCAGGGAAATCACGCGGATCCGCACCGATGGTGGCGTGGTCCCCCCGGAACTGATGGCCAGGATCAGATCACTCCGAATGCAACTTCCCCGGCTCCGCGTGGTGCAGGAGGCGATCGGGGCCCGGCTTACGATGGTCCAGCAGGAGTCGCTCCTCGAGAACGTTCAGGAGCTCAAGATCGCAGATCAATTGCGAGCCAACGCCGATCGTGCGAGGCGGGCCGTACCGATCAAGCAAGCGCCTGAATCGGGGGATGCACTTCAAGATTCACCGCAGAAGCCAGCGGGCGAATCTACGGTCGACGGTCCGAAAAAAGGTGATCCCAAGAAGACTCCCGAGAACGTGGAAGTCAAGAAGGAACTCCCGTGGAGTTTCGTGAAGTGATTTGAATTTCGGGTGGGATCTGCCCGACGGATTCACGTATCACGCATCAGAACGATCGACGCCCTGGAATCAAGTTTCAAGGCGTCGATGGTTTGAGCAGGTCGACGGTCTCGCGTCGAGGTGGATTCAAAGCCGAGTTCCCTCAGCCGCCGCCAGCGACGATGATGTCGTCGTACTCGCGAATCACCGTCGGCGTTCCATTTTGACTGCTGTTCACGATATCGGTGACCAGACTGCCCGGACCGCCGGGGCCGTCGGCAATACTGAAGAAGATGCCGTCTTTCGCAGCCGAGATGATGATGTACTCGCCACGCGGGGCTCCGGACTGTGGCTGTCTGGCGGCACCGATTGCGGGCGTTCGTATGATCTGCGCGAGAGTGTCTTCTCGCGGAGTGGCACCAGTGGTAGTCGTCCTGTTGATGATGCTCCCGATGAATGCGTCCGTCTGATCCTGAGCGAGGTCGCCCAACGCGGTCGCGTTCAGGGTTCGCGCCTGCGACGCCAGAGAGAATTGAGTCGAATAGATGTCGGTTCCGACCATCGGTCCGTTGGAGCGAAGTCGACGGATGTAGATGAGCGGGTTGCCCCAGCCGTCGAGCACGGTCGGAATATAGCGGATCTCTTCCAACACTCCAGAGTCGTCTGTGTCGTACTTCACCGGCGCGAACTGCGAGCCCTTTGGGCTAAAGAACGGCGCGTATCGCTTGCCCTGAATAAAGGGGCCGTCACCCACCGATCCGGCGTACAGCGCGATGCGGAAGGGCCCGTCGGGGCCGGCGAAGGTGATGACTTCACCCTGTTGGCCGGGTTCTTCAGAATCGAAATCGATGTCGGCAAGGTTATCGAAGCGCTCGCCGTTGATGTAGATCGGAAGCTCGTCTTCGCGTACGGCGCCACCGGCAAGATGGAGGACCGCGTTCTCCATCGGCGAGATCAGCGGATCGTTGGCGAGCACTTCCTCGGGCACGATGCCCGGGTAGTACCCGAACTGTTGGGCGAAGGCGTCGCAGGCTTTGGCGAACTCTTCCATCACGGACGTGGTCTCGGTGACTTTCGACTTCTCCACGACCTTGCCTAGGGCAGGCAGGAGAATTCCAATCAGGAGCGTGATGATTCCGATCACCACGAGCAGTTCGGTGATGGTGAATGCTCGAAGGCGACGACGGATGGAGTTGATGCGGGTCATGCGGGTCATGCTGGTCATGCTGGTCATGCTGGTCATGCGAATCCTCGACGGGTATCTGCCGGGAACGAACGGACGGCTTTCGATCGACCGTCGATCGAAGTCTTCCGGCAACTGACGCCGGAAACGCCTTCAACTCGTTTCGGGAGGCGGTGGATGACCGGCCAGCCCGTTGGCCCGCGCAGCGATCCCATAGGAGGCGGGATCACGATCCTCGCCACGCTCGTCCGAACAAAGCATACGAGGTCCATGGGCCGGGTAGTTGCCTGATCATCCTGGATTTTCACGATTCCTTACGACTGATACGCCGGATCACCGCTGAGGCAATCTCCAGGGCGATCAACCATCTCGTTTCTCGAGTTGGCGGAGCCCCTCGTAGACGACCACGGCGACGGCGGTCGCGAGGTTGAGGCTTCTGATCCCGGGGGCGTCCACCATGGGAAGACTGAGGATTCGATCCGCTCCATGCTCGGCTTCAAAGGCATCCGTGAACTCGGGGCCGACACCATTGCTCTCTCGACCGAAAATCAGTCGGTCACCGTGTTGGAGGTCGGCATCCCAGACGGGCCTTCCTCGGCGAGCGGTCAACAACCACGGAGGCGTCGAGATGGCCGCCTCGCAGGCGGGCCATGAATCATGTTCTAGGCAGTCCACGTGCTTCCAGTAGTCGAGTCCTGCCCGTCGCAGTGCCTTCTCATCCATGTCGAACCCGATCGGGTGAACCACATGCAATCGACAGCCGGTTGCGGCCGCGGTTCGACCGATGTTCCCGGTGTTGTTGGGGATCTCGGGTTGAAGCAGGATGATCTCGAACTTCGGACGGTTGGAATGGGCTTGAGCCATGGAGGGTGCCATCAACGGGGGTTGCTTTGAAATGCCGCCATGATTCGGGTCGATGCCACGTATGGATCTGTGGGTGCGGACTCTTCCTCGAAAAATCATGAGCGGAATGACGCACGCCTTGCGTGCTGGTTCTTGATCGTATCGCGGAGCCTGAGAACTTTGGGGGGAAAGAAGGTCTTCGTGACTCAAGACGCCGAGGCGGACCCTTCGCCGCGGTGTCCACGCCTGGTGATCAGTCATCGAGGCCTCGGTTTCGCCGATGTCGCTGGCCGGGTTTTGGATCTTCGGTTGACGCAAAAACCCTGAAATCGCCGCGAGTTGGGGGATCGATCTGGAAATGCGTCGAATTCAGGCGGGTTTGATTCCGGGAATGGGCGCCGGGTCCTACGATGAAGTCGGCCTCGGAATCGCCGCTGGATCAGGTTCCTTCAGAACAGATTCCATTCGATTCGAGACCTCCGTCGTATGAGCACGGGATGTGTCGACTCCCTTTGCCGCGATGGCGGTCGCAGAAATGGGAGCGTCGAGATGACAACCTACGGCACCGCGGACATTCGCAACCTTGCGCTCACCGGCCCCAGCGGGGCCGGAAAGACGACGCTGGTGGAGCAGTTGCTCGTGAGGTCAGGCGTGATTCCGAGCGCCGGCACGATCGAGAAGGGCGACACGATCTGCGACCATGATCCCCTCGAACGTGAACTTGGTCACAGCGTCGACTCGTCTCTGGTCCACTTTGATTTCGCAGGGGCACACATTAATCTCATCGATACCCCCGGCAATGCGGAGTTTCTCGGCAAGTCGATCAGCGTGTTGCCCGCGGTCGAGACGGTCGTCGTCGTCATCGATGCAGACAACGGGATCGACACCGTGGTTCGGCGAATCATGCGGATCGCTGCGGAACGCAACCTCCCACGGATGATCGTGATCAACAAGATCGATCATGGAGGAGATCTCGAAGATTTGCTCGCCTCGATTCAGGAGATGTTCGGGAACGTCTGTCAGCCGATCAATCTACCTGCGAACGGTGGAACCGAAGTGATCGATTGTTTTGGTCGGAACGACGGCGAAAGTGATCTCGGGCCGGTCTCGATGTTCCACGATCGCATCGTGGATCAGGTGGTCGAAGTCGACGAGGGACTCATGGCCGGGTACCTCGAGACCGGCGAGGTGTCGCCGGAGGCCTTGCACGCTCCGTTCGAGAAGGCGCTGCGCGAAGCCCACCTCATCCCGATTTGTTTCACCGCTGCGGCATCGGGAACCGGCGTCCCCGAGTTTCTCGATGCAATCGTACGGCTCTGCCCGAGTCCGATGGAGGGAAATCCACGGGCCTTCCGGTATGAGAAGGAGGGGGTCGAGGAGGAGATGCTCCCCTCGATGGATTGCGATGATCATCTGCTCGCTCACGTCTTCAAAGTCTCAAGCGATCCCTACGTCGGGAAACTATGCGTCTTCAAGGTGCACCAAGGAACTCTGGCGGCCGCATCACAGCCGAAGGCCGACGACGGGCGTAAGCCGATCAGGGTCGCGCACGTGTTCAAGATCCAGGGGGACAAGCACTCGGGAACCGATCGCATGGTCGCCGGGGACATCGGCGCCGTCGCCAAGATTGAGCATCTTCACTACAACAGCGTGCTTCACGACGGCTCGATCGGAGACCATATTCATCTCCGGCCGCTCCCGTTGCCTCGCCCGATGTTCGGGGTCGCCATCGAGGCGGCCAACCGGAACGCGGAGGCGAAACTCGGCGAGGCGATGCGCAAACTTCTGGAAGAGGACCCGACGCTCGTACTCGAACAGGTCGCGGCCACCCATCAGACGGTGCTTCGCGGTCTCGGTGACATGCACGTCAAGACGAAAATTCGCCTTCTGAAGGACCGCTATGGGGTGGATGTCGTCATGGAGCCGCCAAAGGTTTCCTACAAAGAAACGGTGACGACCAGAGCGGAGGGACATCATCGGCACAAGAAGCAGAGCGGCGGGTCAGGGCAGTTTGGTGAGGTGTTCCTGCGAGTGGAGCCGTTGGCCCCGAGCGAGGAGATCCCGCCGCCGTACTTCCAATTCGTCGACGAGACGGTCGGTGGGAGCGTTCCGAAACAGTTTATGCCGGCGATTGAAAAAGGGATTCGGAATGTTCTCGATCACGGCGTCATCGCGGGATATCCGATGCAGGGGATCCGGGTGATCGTCTATGACGGCAAGTTTCATCCCGTCGACTCGAAGGAGATCGCCTTTATGAAGGCAGGATCGAAGGCGTTCGTTGACGCTGTCGCGAAAGCTCGTCCCTCGCTGCTCGAGCCCGTGGTGTCCCTCGAGATCTCGGTCGGCGCCGAATTGATCGGTGACATCGCCAGCGACATCTCCGGAAAACGCGGCCGAATCAACGGAACCGACATGGTTGCGGGCGGACTGGCGGTGATCCACGCCGAAGCACCTCTCTCGGAAGTCATGAACTACGCCAATCAACTGAAGTCAATTACCGGCGGAGCGGGTTCTTTTCACATGGAATACAGCCACGACGCGCCGACGCCTGCGACGGTGCAGTCGGCGGTCGTCGCCTCATTCAAGCCGAGTCATGGCGAGGACTGACCGCCTTCCGGCGTCGTTCGGATCGACTCTGGGAAATTTCGGCGTTGAACGGAGCCGAATGAGTCCGATCGATCCTCCAAATCGCTACGCTCGGGTTATGAATCGTTCATGGCTGGTTTTGATGCTGACATTGATCGCCGTGGTCGGTCTCCGGCCGAGCATCGCTTTCGGTCAGGGACCGGTTCGTCCGAATTCGGATTACTTGGTCGTGGCGAGCGAGCGTTGTCGTGCCACGGATGGTTGGCGACAGGTCGTGGGCGCGCTCGCGGCGAAGCATGCCGCGGAGATGATCTTCTTCGTTGAATCCCCCGATGAACTCCTCCCCGAACTCCGGCGCCGGTCGCCTCGGGTCATCGGAATGGTGGCCATGCCGGACGAAGCCGGCCGTGATCGAGTCGGTGCACTGAACAGGGTCTTTCGAAGGATCAACGATGATCCGTGGCTCGACGTTCGCTGGGGCCTGGTCACTGGTGCCAGCTGGGCGGACGCCATGGAGGTCGTCCGAACCACCTCGCCTCTGGTCATCTCGCGCGTTCTTGCGAACACGCCCATTCCGTTTCAGAACGTCGCCGACGGTGTCTGGTTCGATGAGGGCATCGCGGGCCGCAGGATGGAACGGTCAGGTGGAGGCGATCCTCAAGAGATTCTGGGGGACGCGGAGATCGCCGACGACTTCGCCGCGGCGTTCAACGATGCCCCTCCCGATCTCCTGGTGACCAGTGGGCGGACCAACGAAGAACGTTGGATGCTCGGTTATCTCTTCGACGGCGGCCGGGTGGTGGTCAGCGAGGAAGGGGATTTGCGAGCGCGTCGACTCGATGGCTCGGAGATTCCACTCCGGAATCCCGGACCCATGGCGATGCTGGGCGCCGGGAGTTGCCTCCTCGGATTCGTCCCCAACGACCGCGTGCTTCCGCTCGCCTTCATCCACGACGCGGGTGCCAGACAGATCGTCGGGTACGCATCGACGACCTGGCACGGCGCCGGTGGTTGGGATGTCTTCCATCGTTTTCTCGAGGAACCCGGTCGATGGACGCTCTCCGAATCGACATGGCTGGCGCAACAGGAGTTGATCCGACGATTCCGCGATGAATTCCCCGGTTTCGAGGAGTTCAGCACGGAAGGGTTCGGCGAGCGGGACGTACCGGAATTCCAATTCGCGATTTCCGAAGCGACCGGCATGCCGAGGAGCGATCCGCGGTTCAGGGACCTCGCCGGGTATCTCTGGGATCGCGATGCCATTGTTCTTCTCGGCGATCCCGAATGGTCGGTTCGGATGCCCGATGGACCGCTTCCGTGGAGTAGTGACGTTCAGAGGATCGGAGATCGCCTTCTGATCAATATCACGGTGAACTCCGAACTTGCCGAGGTCTCGACGCCCGTGGTGATCTTCGAGGACCGCGTGATTCCCGGGGTCGTGGTCGCCGGAAAGGAACTTGGACCGGTGGTCACTCCGGATCTTGTGTTCCTTCCGGGACTTCGCGGAAAGGTGCCCGGCGCGAAGTTCCAGGTTGAGTTGATCGCGCCTTTGGCAGGAAGCGACGATCATTCAGAAGTGCCGACTGCGGATGCGGTCGACACGGCGATCGCCCTGCATGCCGCTGATGATCGTTCGCCGCTTCGTGCAGCGATTCAGGCGTCGAAGAAAAACGCATCGGAGATCGTCGCGGCGATCCGAGATGTGCCAGCCGACCAACGCGAGTCGATGGCTTTTCTGATCTCAAATATGCCCGCCCGCGATCTTCGGATGATGCCCGCGACGGTCTTGTTGGAGAACGTCGCCTCCGCGCGTGCGTCGTTCGCCGCATCTCCATGGTCCGCAGGTGTCCCCCGAGCCGTTTTTCTCGAGGCGGTTCTCCCGTACGCACACATCAACGAGCGTCGAGATGACTGGCGAGCCGATTTCACTCGTCGGTTCCGGGATGTTGCGCACGGCGCGGCATCTCAGGCCGCGGCCGTCCAGTTGCTGAATCAAACGGTGTATGAGACGTTCGACGTCGTTTTTGATTCGAATAAACGGCTGAAAAACGAGCAGAGTCCATACCAGACGATCGATCAGAACTGCGCCAGTTGCACCGGGCTGTCGATTCTCCTTGCCAACGCATGCCGCGCTGCGGGAATTCCAGCACGCATTGCAGGCATTCCGGAGTGGCCGACGGGAGACAATCACACCTGGGTAGAGGTGTACGACCCCGTCGATCATCGGTGGCATTGGATCGAGGCATTCGGCAGTGGGGAATACGACGAGGGTTGGTGGGTGGAGAAGGTCCGCGAGATCGCGCGTGAGGATTCCGTCGAACCGCGGTACCGAATCTGGGCCGCATCTTGGACGCGGCCGACCGGCGTCCCGGACCGATTCCCACTCTGGTGGTTGACGGATCATGACGATCCCATTCCCGGGATCGATCGAACCAACGACTATGCGAACCGTCGCTAAATCGACCGGTGATCAGTCAGTGGCGAGCAGGGCATAGATCGCATGATCGACGGGTTGATCATGGATCCATTCGACGTGTCTGAGTTCGCCTTCCAGCCGGAACCCGAGTCGTTCTGGAATCGATCGACTGCGGCGGTTGTCGGTGGCGCAATGAATCTCGACTCGATGCAGTCCGACGGCGAAGCAGTGTGCGGTCACGGCCTCGACGGATCGTGTCACATAGCCGCATCCTTCGAATTCGCCGGCGACCCAGTAGCCGATGGCGGTCCGACGGTGGGCGAGAAGTGTTCCGTGAAGTCCGACGACGCCGACGATCCGTCGGATTCCTTCGATGGTGACCACGATCGCCCAGTCGCCGCTGCCGTCCCCTCCGGAGCCGACATCCCGGCGACCGATCGACCCTTCGATGAAGCGAGTGGTGTCCGAGACCGTCTTCGTGAGCGGCACCCAGGGAAGTCGGGCTCCCAGCCGGGTTCGATCGCCGTCCATGAGCTGGAAGATCTCTTCGGCGTGTTCCGGTCCGAGGGGTTCCAGACGGAGATCGTGACCGATTCGGAGGGTTATGACGGGGGAGACGGAGCTCATCGAGCCGACTATACTCTCGGCCCCGACGGTGGTTTGGATCCTGTTCCAGATCTGAAAAACCCGTGGGCGGCTTGTAAAACCAACGGTCTTCTGGAGTTCGACATGGTTCCCGTTCTCATTTCGAATGCAATCTGGCTCGTCGTCTGTCTGACCTACGGGGGGCTCTACTTCTGGCAGGCAGGCAAGGATCGGAAGAATGGAACGGGCTACCTCGAAGAGGATTGATCCCAAGGATCTTGATCGTCTGACCGGAAACCCGTGTTGTGACGACTTCCGATCTTGCGCCAGTTACCGCACCTCAAGTGAATCATCTCGTCCCCTGAATCCTTCTGGTTCGGGGGACGTTCGCGTCCGCGGGCGCTTCGTGGTCTGGAGCGGACCTCCATTCACCCCAGAGAGGTCGAGATCTATAGAGGAACGACGCGATGATTCAAGATTCGCGAGGACGTAGTCAGATGCAATTTTGTCCCGCGGGGTATTTCAGAAAAAGCCCACCCGGTTATTCCTTGCAAGCAAGAAGAGAAACCGGGTGGGCGAGAGAGATCTGACATGTCGAACGGGTTCGGGATCTCACCGAAAATGAGTGAGCCATCAGACAGTACGTTGGATGACCACGTTGAGATCTGCAGGAAGCAGAACAAAACGTAATTTCATGGTTGATATTTTGAGTATTCCTCGCGGCAACGTCGCTCGGGCCCGCCTTGAAAGGTGAATTTCTCTTGCGGATCTGGCGAATCAGCTCTCAGGGGGCGATGCCGGGGGCGATGAAGGATGTGATAAAAAACACGTCCACTCGCGATGTGCATAAGCGGTCAATTCGCCGCCAAGCCACGCGTATTCTGCTCGATCGCGCGCAGCGTCATCCC
>CALFOM010000200.1 GCA_937919685.1 uncultured Phycisphaera sp. | reverse complement strand
GAATCATGGAATCATGGATCCAGTCGCGGAGTTTCGAGCATCGACGATTTCGGTACGTCGGACACCGGCATGGTCCTTTAGACCGATGGTGAGGTTCGTCTCGTCCGAGACGATGGTCGCGAGATGTTTGATTTCTCTTGCGAGGACAGCTCAGTCGGAGACTTGTTCCGGCTGCTGGATTCGGACGTAGAGGTTTCGAAACTGGATGCCGGAGCCGTGTGCCTGGAGGCCGATCGGTCCGGATGCGGGGACGCCGGGCAGAATGCAATCGACAAGAACGTGTTCGCCATTCAGATAGACGTCGAGGGTTTCATTCTCGAGCCGGATCCAGAGATGATTCCATTCGCCAACCGGCTTATCTGCTCGCATCCGGGGAGTCGCCGCGGCCCGGGTCGCCGCGGGCATCGCTCCGTCGGTGCGGTAGCCGTAGACCTCGCCGCTTCCTGCCGGCCATTCCCAGATGTTGACCTGGCTCTTGGAGTTACCACGGAGGTAGATCCCACTGTCGCGTTCCTCGATCTCGATGGTCACCCGCGATCCCGATTCGTCGAGCACATCACTGCCATCCGGAGCGATGAGCGGGCGCTGCATCGGCCCCTGCGAAGGACCCTCCCATCGCCAGTCAACGAGCAGTTCAAAGTCTTCGTAGGACGCGATGGTCCAGAGATCACCCTTGACCCCGTCGAAATCGAGAACGTCGTCCTTCACCGCCCAGTGTTGCGCGGCGATTTCATCGACTTTCCAGCCCGAGAAATCGCGGCCGTTGAAGATCGAAACGAAGCCGAGGTCTTCGGGCGACTGCAAGTTCAGGTTGCAGCCGGCGATGGTCACGAGGAGCGAGCCCGCCACGGCAAGGGCGGCGGGGAAGACGGCGTTGGGGGTTCGGTTCATGCGTCGATGGTCCGGAGTTTGTCGGCGAAAAGAATCTCGGCGGTGGTCCGCTCGGCGATCTCGTCACGGGTCACGTTTGGAGCGATCTCGATGACTCGGAATCGCCGTCGATCCCGATCCATCTCCATGACACAGAGATCAGTGATGATCATGTCGATGCACTCGAGGCCGGTCAACGGAAGGGTGCAGGCTGGAATGATCTTGGGATCACCACGCTTGTTGCAGTGTTCCATGGTCACGATCACGCGGCGTACGCCCGCGACGAGATCCATCGCGCCTCCCATGCCTTTGACCATCTTGCCGGGAATCATCCAGTTGGCGATGTCGCCGCCCTGGCTAATCTCCATGGCGCCGAGAATCGCGAGATCGACGTGGCCACCGCGAATCATGCCGAAGCTCTCGGCGCTCGAGAAGAAGGAATGGCCCGGCACCCCGGTCACCGTTTGTTTACCAGCATTGATCATGTCCGCATCGACTTCCGCATCGGTCGGAAACGGTCCCATGCCCAGCAGTCCGTTCTCGGACTGGAGCCAGACGGTCATCCCCTCCGGAACGTGGTTTGCCACCAGCGTCGGCATGCCGATCCCCAAATTCACATAGAAACCGTCCTGAAGTTCGCGGGCGGCACGACGAGTGATTCCATTCCGGTCGAGAGGCATGGGCGATCCTGAGTTGGTCGAGAAGGGGTGGACGGCGGCGGCGCGGGACGCCACCAGATTCTATCGAGGTTGCGGCATCCCTTTGGACAATTAGCACGGAAGCTGAAGCCGTGTCAGATTCCCGGCGAATCGAGCCGAGTTCTTGATTCGGGCTTTGTCGACTGCTAGCCTTGAAGGCCTCGCCGCGGGCTCCATTCCGGAGTTGATGAGGTGATCAGGCTGTTTTCTTCGAGTTTCGTTCACCATGTTCCATTCCGTCAGCCTTCAGGAGAATCCCGAGATGAAGTCCCTTGCCTTTGCCCTGGCCTTGGCTACCACCACCGTCACCTTCGCTGATCTCGCCGATCCAAGCATCCCAGATTGGCGAGGAGAGGCTGGCAGCCAGTACTACCAATGGGATTCCTTCACGGACCCGTTCGCGGCGCCAAATTTCCCGACGTTTCCACCATTTGATTTTTCTTCGCAAGTCTTCAACTTTGTCGGCGGTGCCCAGATCGTGGATGGCTCGATCTACAGCCCCGGTGGACTCAACGTCCATGTCTACGGCGAAGGAAGACCGACGTCCGAGGTGGTACTGAATCTGACCTACACCGCCTTCGACACCACGCCCGAATCGGTGCAGTTCTTCGTCGGTGGCTTCGGACCGGGTGCGGGGGGCGAGTACTTCGACTTCATCGCGTCCGAGAGAACCTTCGACGAGTATGTCGGCGACGGCGTGTTCCGAGTCACCGATGCCTTTACCTTCGATGTGAGCAACTATTCGGGCGACGACCTGTTCTGGGCCGGATTCTTCATGCTGGACGGGCCGAGTACGCTCGAGGGGGTTTCGATCGATATTCGCAACGTCGTCCCCGCGCCCGGAGCGCTGGCTCTCCTCGGGCTGGCCGGCCTTGCCGGTCGTCGCCGACGAGATTGAATTCGACCCGCTCTCCAAAAGGGCGGGTTTTAGCAGCGAGATCTTCACGGCCCGCGCCTCGGCGCGGGCCGTGATCGTTCCTCCGCCCGACACCTGTTAGATTCTGGGGATGACCACCGCCAATCAACATCCGGCCCTCACGGGGATCCTTGAAAAACTCGGCATGGCTGATCACCCCGCCATCCTTCCGGCGGATGCCGGAGGGGCGACCGTGGTGAGTGTCAATCCCACCGACGGACGTCCGCTGGCTTCGGTCGGCCTCGTCGGAACGGATGAGTACGAGCGGGCGGTCGAGCGGGCGATGCGGGTGCAATCCTCGTGGCGGATGCTGCCGGCCCCGAAGCGAGGCGAGCTCGTGCGGCGGATCGGAAATGCCTTCCGCGAACACCTCGGCCCGCTGGGCGAACTGGTGACCCTCGAGATGGGGAAGATCCGGCCGGAAGGCGTCGGCGAGATTCAGGAGTGCGTCGATATCGCCGACTTTGCGGTCGGTCTCTCCCGGCAACTACACGGCTACACGATGCATAGCGAACGTGATGAGCATCGAATGTACGAGCAGTGGCATCCCATCGGAACCATCGGGATCATCACGGCGTTCAACTTCCCTGCGGCGGTCTGGGCCTGGAATGCGATGCTCGCCGCGATCTGCGGCGATGCGATGATCTGGAAGCCCAGTCTGGTCACGCCCATCACCGCGATCGCGATGACTGAAGTGGCGCACCGCGTGATGCGGGAACAGGATCTCTTTACGCCGGAAGGCGGGGATCCCTGCGATATCTTCAGCCTGGTGATTGGTACCGACGAAGCAGTCGGCGAACCAATGATCGCCGATCGTCGTCTCCCCTTGATTTCCGCGACCGGCTCATGCCGCATGGGACGTCGGGTTGGCGAGGTGGTGGGTGGTCGGCTCGGCCGGAGCCTTCTCGAGCTGGGAGGCAACAACGCCATCGTGCTCATGCCGGATGCCGACCTCGAACTGGCGATCCGTGGGGTGCTCTTCGGCGCGGTCGGAACCGCGGGTCAACGTTGCACCTCGACGCGACGACTTCTGTGTCATCACTCGATCATCGACGACGTGGTCGACCGACTCCGTCAGGCCTACGCGAGTGTTCCGATCGGAGATCCACTGGCCGTCGGCACGCTCATGGGTCCGTTGATCTCACCAGATTCCGTCACCGCGATGCGGTCCGCGATCGAACAGGCCGTCGCGGAAGGTTGCGATGTGGTGTGCGGCGGAATTGAGGGGATCGATCGCAGAGCTTCCGACGCGGGGAATTTCGTGGAACCCACCATCATCCGCGTACCTCGAGGGTCCGTGCCCGCGGTGACGAAGGACGAGACTTTCGCACCGGTGCTCTACATCTTCAGCGTCGAGGATCTCGACGAGGCGATGCGAATTCACAATGACGTCGATCAAGGTCTTTCAAGTGCCATCTTCACCGACTCGGTGCGCAGCGCCGAGAAGTTTCTCTCGCATGTGGGAAGTGACTGTGGCATCGCGAATGTGAACATCGGGACCAGCGGGGCGGAGATCGGCGGGGCCTTTGGTGGTGAGAAGGACACTGGCGGCGGACGCGAATCCGGCTCGGATGCCTGGAAGGCCTACATGCGGCGTCAGACCTGCACGATCAACTGGGGTGCGGACCTCCCGCTCGCCCAAGGGATCTCGTTCGGCTGAGCTCGTCGGCCGCTGGCCGCCGAGCGGCACCGGCAAGAGAACGCCGCCCGAATTCCGGATACCGGGATTCGGGCGGCGTTTTTTCGATCACCCACAGGGTGCGCGACGATGGGGTCAGCAGTTGCCTTCCCGCATTCGATCGAGGCTCTCGGGGAACGGATAACTCGCGAAGACACCGGTCGGTGCGACGTCCCAGGCGGAGACCGGCGGATACAGATCGCCTTCGAAGCCGGCCTTGTGCATCGCATCGAGTACCGACTCGAGGCTCGATTCGTCGCCACTCTCGTGGGCGATCAGTCGATTTGATCTTGCCCCGAGGAACGATACGGTCGCGACCGGACCGCGTTCACGACGGCCTTCGAGCATGCTCGCAACCGTGCGGAATCCACGGAAGAGGTCCTCGAGTGTGAAGTGATCACGGCCTGCGGGACGAAGCAGGGCGAGGACCAGAATCTGGTCGAGGTCGAATTTCAGAATGTACGGTTCTCGATCCTCGCGAGCGTGAACGGAAACTGACTCGCGGAACATTTTTGCGTAACTGGTAGCGCTGGCAAGGGTCCACTGGCTAGTCGGAATCAACTTGAACAGTTCACCGAGGATTCCCCGGTCGTTGTTCTCGTCGTTCACGCCGCAGACCACGGTTCGATAGCGTCCATCAACGATGTCATTGAGGAGATGCTGTCCCCATTGAATCCGGATGCGCCGCTCCGTGCGGACGGCTCGGGGATTGCCCGCTGGAAGGACCACGAGGCGTTGCGTCTCCCGGCTCGCTTCGACCAATCGGTCGCCATCACCCTTGTAAACGCGGAATGAGGGAGGTGTGCTCACTCGCCGCCACCTTTCTTCAACGCTTCGACGGCCTTCTTTGCCGCGGCCAGTTCGGCCTCGAGGGTTTTGACTTTCGCTTCGGCCTCGGACACCAACGCGCCCATCGCCGCGTCCTTGGAGAGGATCGTGACGGACTCGATCATCACGGCCTTCTGGGGGACGTCGGCCATGCCGTTGGGCAAACGGGTCGTGGGGGTCTCGCCGATCCGATCGACCACGTCCATCCCGGCGATCACTTTTGCGAATACCGCATATCCCGCCCCGTCCCGAGGCTGGTCGAGGAAGTCGTTGGCGGCAAGGTTGATGAAGAACTGGTTCGTCCCGGAATCGGGTTCATTGCCGAGTCGGGCCATGGCGAGGGTGCCTCTGCCATTCTTCAGGCCGTTCTGCCACTCGTTCTTGATGCCTGCCCTGGCCCCTGGTTTCTTGTGCATCGTCTGCGGGTAGGCGCCGTGATGGTCGAACCCGCCGCCCTGGACCATGAACCCGGGCATCACGCGGTGGAACAGAGTGCCGTCGTAGTAGCCTTCCTTCGCATACTGCTCGAAGTTGGCAACGCTGATCGGTGCCTTGGCATTGTCGAGTTCGATGACGATGGTGCCGGCGGAGGTCTTGATGGTGGCGTAATCCCCGGCCGCCAACTGATTGAGACCGAAGATGGCGAGGAACACGATGAGGACTTGCGGGGCGAGATGACGCATCGGGGGCGATCCTTCGAAGGGGTGAACGGAGAGACGCACGCGCGCTCGATTCCGGTCACCGAGTGAGGACGAATCTTACGAGGAGCCGAAGACGAAGGGGTGATCTGGCGCCATCTGTCATGGGCGTTTTGGAATCTGCGGAAAACATTTGGATCTCATCGAGGGCCGAAATCGAACGCGGATTCCAGACGGAGACCGCGATGCTGCGGTTTTCGGCCTCGACTCGTTCTCGAGGAGGATCCCGAAGGACTGGTCGGAGAATTCGAGTTTTTTGGCGATCCGGAGGACCGCCTTGGATCCCGCTTGAGCGTCAATCCCTACTATTCACGGTCTCGCCCTATCTGGGGAGCTCCGGGGGCATACGATCCCCCGATTGGCGCCTCTGCGAGGGAGTTCCGCCAGTGTCTCGCCTTCCTGTCCCTCGACCCCCAGGAGCGGTTTTCGCCCGATGAACGCCACCGGTTCAGAAGTCACGAACAAGGTCCTTCGACCCCGCCGGAATCCGGCGGTGTGGTTGTTCGATCTTTTCTCCAACGTCAGCGTGGGCATCGCGCTCTTGGTGCTGCTCTTCATTTTTATGAGCATTGGATCGGCGGGAATCGTCTACCCGATTCATCCCAACATTTTCCATCCGGAGGCCTGGGAGTACGCCCAGATCCGTCAGTGGCGAGGACTCGAGATGACCGAGTTCGAGTGGTTTCACTGGTGGCCGTTCAACCTGTTGATCGGACTGCTGTGCCTCACCATGACGGTGACCACGCTCCGGCGGATTCCCCTCAACATCATCAATCTCGGCGTCTGGATGATCCACACCGGAATCATCCTCCTCTGCCTCGCGAGCGTCTATTACTTCACGACCAAGATCGAAGGCGATGCGCCGGTCGCTCGACGAGCGGTCACGATCGCGGTGGTGGCGGACGACGCAAACGGCGATGTCATCGATCGCGGCAGCCTGCTCGCCATGCCGGGGAATGCGACGAGCCTTGGTCTGGGCGAGCAGCGGTACGACGTCAGTATTCAGAGCATCGATCCCGAGTGGGAACTGCTCTCGGGCGACGATGCCGGTGAACGGGCCTTCAGCGTCAACCTCATGGTCCAGCGCGGTGACGGGGAGCGATTCATTCGCCAGGTCATCGCCGGATACCCCGAGTACACCGAAGATCTGATCTTCTCAACCGATCCGGCGCAACCTTTTCAACGGAACATCAAGGTCAACGGAACGCGACTCTTCGATCCGAGCCTATTGGTCGGGCTTGAGTTCGCGCCGACCGATCATCTGTTCCTCCGCAACGACCTCTCCAAGAACTGGGCGCTCTACCTTCGAGAGGTTGGTGATCTGGAATGGACGGAGCGGCCGATCGACGGTGACTTCCTCTACAACGACTACATCGCCGACCGCGACTGGGTGTGGCCGGGGGGGATCGGCGAGCCGACGCTCCCGATCGACCCGATCGATGTGCCGATCCCCGCGACCGCTCCGGATGATCCCGCTCCCGACCTGGTGATTCAGGCCACCGGCTTTCTGCGATATGCGGTGATGCGGGATCGGGCGGTTCCCGGAGGCGACGACGTCCCGCTCAATCCGACGGCTTGGGTGCGGATCGCGGCGCCGTCGATGGATCGGAGCAACGACTACGTGCTTCGTGCCTTCGATCCGGAACGAAGCGTGGCTGACGGCGGCCTGCTGGTCTTCCGCTGGCTCGAGTCGGAATCCGATTTGCAGACGCTGGCGACGAAGCCGACGCTGAGGTTCGAGATTCCAGACCTTGGTATCGAGATCGAGCGGCCCATCGCCGAGACGATTCCGGCCGACGGAGAGGGCGATTTCAATCGGATCGGCGAGACCGGCTACGGCTATCGAGTGCTCGCGGTCCAGGACGATCTGGCGATCGGCAGCGGCAAGGTCTCCGTCGCGATCCTCGAGATATCCACCCCCAAGGGCCTCTTTCGACGGTGGGTCTTCGACGACCCAGCCCTGACTCGCGACGTCGTGGACGGTTCGCCGATGGATCGAGGTGATCAGCACGCCGGGCCGATCATCGGTGACGAGTCCATCGTCTTCACGTATCAGCGGGGAACCGGCGCCGCCCTGTTGAGCGTTCTGGCCGGTCCCGAGCCGGGTCGACTCCGCCTCGCCAATACGATCGGGGTCGAGGAGCCGGAGATTATCGAACTGAGCGTCGGCACGCCGATTGCAATCCCCGGGGGGCTCGAGATCGCAGTCACCCAGTACGAATCACGAGCCAGATTCGAACGCAAGCCCTTCATCGTTCCGATCGAACAGCGATCTCGCGATGCGAAGGATTTCTTTTCACGGCTTCGGATCGACATTCCAGGGCTGAGCCAATCCCCGTGGCTGCGGTTCCACATGTATCCATTCGACGGGCCCGAATGGGTGCTTCGGCGGCACATCTACGAACCGAGTGTGATTCGTCTCCCCGACGGGCGGTCGATCGAACTGATGTTCAGTCGTCGTCGTATGCCGCTCCCTTCGGATGTGTCGCTCGAAGAGTTTGTGTTGACCTCGCACATCGGAGACTTCGACGGCGACTCCTCGAACATTCGTAACTACACCAGCATGCTCCGATTCCGAGATGCGCCCGCTGAGGCGTGGAGCGAGCCGGTGCCGGTCAGCGTCAACGAACCCGTGGAGCACCAGGGTTTTTGGTACTTCCAAGCCCAGTGGGATCCGCCCGATCAACCTCGATTCCAGGGTGACGTGGCGAGCAAGGGGCTCAATTACACGGTGCTCGGCGTGGGCAATCGAAACGGCGTGGTGCTTCAACTCCTCGGCTGCATTATCGCGGTCATAGGAATGGTGTACGCGTTCTATATCAAGCCGATCATCAAGCAGCGACGGCGGCGTGCGGTCTACGACCGGATGGACCGGATGGACCGGATGGACCGGATGGCATCCCCCGACACGGAGGTTTCCGCATGAGCCGATCGACCTCGAACGTTCTCGTATTCCTCTTTACCCTCGTACTGTCGGTAGGGTCGTTCGCCAGGCCCGTCGCCGCAGACGTGGTCGTCGACGACTGGCGGAATGACGTCGATCTCGCTCCGGTGGGGGCGATGGCGGTTCATGTCCAAGGGCGGATCAAGAGTCTTGCGTCGCATGCGAACGCGATGATGGATGCGGTGAGCGGGCCGAGGGAGATCGCCGGTCAGTCGGCCATGTTCACCTACCTCGACATGCTCTTCCGTCCGGATGCCTACCGGGACGCGGACTGCATCTACATCAAGAACAAACTCGTCCGCAACGTCATCGCGGCGGCGATTGAGAATGCCGAGCCCGGCTTGACGGATCGCATGGAGGTCTTCAGGGCATCCGGCCTCATCTCGCCTGAATTGCTCGAACGTCCAGAAGTGACGCCGATCCTTTCGCGGATGGAGTCGGATCTGATCCGCACCGCCAAGCAGGTTGACGCGATCAAGGCGGCGCGAGCGGTCATGTCTCCGTCGTTTCTTCTGGATCGTCTTCGCGTTATCCCACCGTCCAAGGACGACTCCGACGGTGCGTGGCACGGCCTTTCCGAGGTCATGTTCCTCCCGCTGGATTCGGACGTTGCGGATGCCGCTCTAGAAGGCCTTCCGGAGCAGGCGCCGATCTCCGGGATCGACGAGGCCGGTCAGCGTCAAGCAGCCGGGGCCTGGCGGGACCTGGTCAACGCCTGGTCCGCCCAGGATTCCGTCGGCATCAATGCGGCGGCAACCAGTCTTTCTGCGTCGCTGCGGGCGATGAATCCCGAGGCGTACCCATCTTCCAGCCGACTGGGCTGGGAGAACTGGTACTTCGAAGCAGACCAGCTCACTCGGGGCTGGCTCCTCTACATGTTCTCGATCATCTTCTTGCTGCTCGGCGTGGTCTACCGCTGGAAGTGGGCGATGTGGACAGGGTTTGCGATCTTCTTCGCCGCCTTCGGCGTGCAGACCTTCGCGCTCGGACTCCGGTGGTGGATCGCGGATCGGTGGCCGAACTCCAACATGTTTGAAGCGGTGACCACCGCGAGTTGGTTCGGCGTGCTGTGCGCCATGCTCCTCGAGATGGTGTGGCTGCGGCGCACCGCGCTGCGCGGATTGATTCCGCTCGGCGCCGCAGCGACCGCGATGGTGGCGTTGATGACCGCCAATTTTCTTCCGGTCTATCTCAATCCCAACATCTCCAACATGATGCCGGTGCTTCACGACGTGTGGCTCTATATCCATACCAACGTGATTATCTTCAGCTATGCATTGATCTTCATGGCGTCGGTCACGGCCACGCTCTATCTGGCGTATCGACTGTTCGGTGGCAAGGCGGTCTATGCTCGCGCGGGTGGTGCCGGGGCGCTGGTCCTCGCGGGTGCGGACGGTCACACCCTCGCCAGTCTCGATGAGGCCCGTCGACGCGATCGCCTCGGCGAGATCCTCGATGGCAGCACCATGCTGCTGATGGAACTGAGCTTCGTCCTTCTCTGGACCGGCCTCGTCATGGGCGCCATCTGGGCGGATCACTCGTGGGGGCGCCCGTGGGGCTGGGATCCCAAGGAGGTGTTCGCCCTGAACACCTTCGTCATCTTCGCAATCCTCGTGCATGTCCGGCTCAAGGCCCGAGACAAGGGGCTCTGGACGGCGATCCTCGCGGTGATCGGCTGCGGGGTGATGCTCTTCAACTGGATCGTGATCAACTTCGTGATCTCGGGCCTCCATTCCTACGCGTGATTCAACGAATTTCGGAGAGCCATCGAATGCAGGAAGTTCTCGACAAGGCGGAGCAACGGGCCGTGGAACTGGTCCGATGCGACTTGGAACTGCTCGGCCCGCTTGATGAGAAGGAACTCAAGGAGCAGGTCAAGGCGGTGACCAGCACCGCCCGCGGGACGCTCATCTTCGCACTGGCCGGCGCCCAGTCGACTCGAAACACATGGGCCCTTCAGGGCCGACCAGCGCTTGGCGAGGCGTACTCCCAACGGATCCTTCGATCGGTCGCATGCTTCCTCGGAAGCGAAGACCCCTCCGAACTGGTCGGCTTAGGACGTGCGATGGGCGAGTCGGAGGCGTTACTCACGTTGGTGGTCGGCGAGACCGATTGATCCGGCCGATCGAGCTCAGCCGAGAAGCTTTGCTTCTTCTTCATTGACGAACTGATCGAGGTAGAGCCGGCGATAGCGGCCCCTCGCCTGCATCAGTTCCGCGTGTGAGCCACGCTCGATCACCTTGCCCTGATCCAGAACCAGAATGAGGTTGGCTCGTCGGATCGTCGACAACCGGTGGGCGATCACCACGGCGATCCGATCCCGAAGGATCTCGTCCACGGCCGACTGGATGGTCGTCTCGGTCTCGGCGTCCACCGAGGAGGTCGCTTCATCCATGATGAAGATCTGAGGGTCCGCGAGGAACGCGCGGGCGAGCGAGATGAGTTGACGCTGTCCCTGGGAAAGATGGCCGCCACCTTCGCCGACCTCGAAGTCGAGGCCGCCCTCCAGGCCAGTCACGAAGTCGAGGGCGCGGACCCGCTGCAGGGCCGCATTGATGGCGTCGTCGTCGGCCTCGAGCCGGCCGTATCTGACGTTGTCACGAACGGTCCCGGAAAAGAGATGGGGAACCTGCTGCACCACCCCAAACTGCGACTGCCACCAGTCGAGGCCCCGTTCGCGATAGTCGACGCCATCGACCAGGATCCGACCTTCGCTGGGTTCGTACCACCGAGCAAGGAGGCCTGCAACGGTGGTTTTTCCACTTCCGGTCGCGCCGACGAGGGCGAGCGTGGTCCCTCGGCTCAACTCGAAGGAGACGTCGTCGAGCACTCGCTCTTCCCCCACGTAGGCATGGCCGACCGATTCGAAGGTCACGGTTTCGATGGTCATCTTGCCGCCGTCGGCGGCGATGCCGGGCGTCGGAGCGGCGACTTCCGCGGCGATTCGGGCCTCGACTTCCGGCGAGTCACGGATGGCCGGCGTCTCCTCGAGCAGTTCCTGCACCCGTTCCGCGGCGGCTTGGGCGCTTTGAAGATCGACGAACCGCTGAGCGAGTTCCTGGATCGGTTGTGAGAAGAGCACCGCGTACTGCATGAAAGCGATGAGTAGGCCGAGGCTCAGCCCCGACTGCTCGCGGAACTGAATTCCGCCGGCCCAGAGCGCGATGCCCACGCCAATCGAACCGAGGCTCATCACGATCGGAAGATAGGTGGCCGACTGAACGGCGTTTCGAATCGTCCAGAGCCGCATCTCCGAGGAGAGTTCGCCGAACTCGGCGGCGGACGCCTCCTCCCTCGCGAGCATGCGAGTGGTCCGCACGCCGGCGATGGTCTCGGTGTACGACGCGGTGATGCGGGAGTTTGATCGTCTTATTCGACGGCTCGATTCGAGCATCCGGCGTTTGAACCACCAAGTCGCGATCGCCATCGGCGGCACGATCATGGAGACCGCGAGCCCGAGTTGCGGATCCACCAGCATCATCGCGGTGAAGATCCCGACCAGCATCGCGGAGCCCCATCCGATGTCGAACAGGAACCAGGGAAGAAGTCCGGTCACCTTGGTGACGTCGCTGGTGACCCGGGCAACCAGCCATCCCGTCGAACGAACATCGAAGTAACCGAAGGGAAGAGACTGAAGTCGCGCGAACGAGGCCCCTCGGAGGTCGAAGGCGACCCGGGTTGCGAGGGTGCCGGCCGCGATGATGAATCGCCAGACCAGGAACGAGAAGATCACGAGCATGACGGCGTAGAGTCCGCCGAGCATGCTGATGCGGGAGGCACGGCCTTGACCGATCGCCTCGTCGATGATCGCGGCGGTGACCAAGGGAAGCATCACTTCCACGGCAGCGAGCACCAGGCCGCAACCGATCATCGTGGTGACCGGCCATGGATAGGGCCGGAGGTGCCCCGCGACCCGACGCCAGAGGCTCCAGTCCACGTGGCGACGGCCGGCGTCGTTCTCCTCCTCTTGGAAGTGCTCGCTCAAGTGGCACCTCCGGTATTCGGGGCTTGTGGATCATTCTCGTCGGTCTCGACGGCGGCCTGAATCTCCCAGAGTCGGCGGTAGAGGCCGGGGGCGTCCCGGAGCGATCGATGGGTACCTTCCTGCGCGATCACCCCTTCGGTCAGCACGATGATGCGGTCCGCTTCCTTCAGCGTCGAAAGCCGGTGGGCGATGATCAACGTGGTGTGTCTCCCTCGGCGATCCCGAATTGCTTCGAGGATCGACTGTTCGGTACCGGTGTCGACTGCGGAGAGGGCGTCGTCGAGGATGAGTACGTCCGGATCCTGAAGCAGGGCCTGGGCGATCGCGACGCGCTGCCGTTGGCCGCCCGAGAGCGTCACGCCGCGTTCACCCACTTTGGTGTCGTACCCCGCTTCGAATCGCTGGATTGACTCGTGAATACAAGCATCGACGGTCGCCGCCTCGATCATCGCCTGATCCGCGGCCGGAGCCGAGAGCTGGATGTTCTCACGGATGGTCCGGCTAAAGAGGAAGGGATGCTGCAGTACCGCGGCGATCCGCGAGCGGAGATCGTGCCTCGGCATCGATTCGATGTCGACCCCGCCGAGACGTATCGAGCCACCGTCGCGGTCGTAGAAACGAAGGAGCAGATTGACCAGCGTGCTCTTCCCGCCGCCCGAAGGACCGACGATCGCGATGGTCTCGCCAGCCGCGATGTCGAGGCTAATCCCACGAAGTACGGGCGCATCCTCCGCGTGGCTGAAGACGAGATCGCGGATCTCCAGACGCCCGCCGCTTGGGAGAGCCGCATCGGTGGTCGGGGGATCCTGCTCGATCGGCAGGGCGAGGATCTCGTCGAGTCGCTCGACCGCCACGGTCGCCTTGCCGAGGTCCGCGAGAATCCGTCCCATCATTCGCACCGGCCAGAGAAACATGCCGACCGCGGCGAAGAAGAAATAGAACTCGCCGACGAGGATTCGATCGTTGGCGAGAAGCCATGCTCCGACGAGGATCACCGACGCCTGCTGCATGAAACAGAGGAGGTCCGAAGCGCTCCAGAAACGTGCGAAGATTCGATAGAGACGCTCGTCGAGATTGCGGTGTTCATCGTTGAAGCGACGGAAGCGATCGATCTCAAAGCTCTGCCGATTGAACGCTCTGACCACGCGAATACCGACGAGATTCTCGGTGACCCGCGAGGTCAACCGCCCTTCCGCTTCGTCCTTTTCGCGGAACACCGACCGAACCCGGCCGAAGTAATGGATGGAGAACCAGAGGATGCCGGGGATCAACCAGATCGCCGCGATGGCCATACGCCAGTCGGTTGCGAACATGATCGGCAGTGGAACCAAGAACATCATGATCGCACGGCCGATTTCGACGGCCTGCATCGACAGGAAGTTCTGGGTGGTATCGACGTCGGAGGTGCATCGTTGCAGAAGGTCTCCGCTGTCGAGCTCGTCGAATCGGTTCATCTCGATTCGCTGGACATGATTCTGCAGTCGATCGCGGATTCGCTTGCCAGTGTTCTGGCTCGCCACCGCCGACCAACGCTGCCGCCCGTAGGTGGCGACGCCTGCCAGGCTCGCGATGACGGTGATCCAGACGAGAGGGATCCAGAGCCGGTCCGCCACGTGGTCTCGGCCGCCCATCAGGTCGATGATCCCGCGGGTGGTAGCGGTCACGCGATCGGGCTGGTCTCCGAGGACCCCATCGATCACCGCCTGCGGGATCAACGGAATGAGGTACAGCAAGCACGCCGCGACGACCAACGATGCGATGGCGTATCCGAATCGCCACCGATCGGCCCGCATCATCTCCCAGAGTCCGGCGATTTTGGCAGGTCGTTGAGTCACGTGAGGTCTGGAGTGTCGCAGCGACGAATTGGAGGGGTCTCGATACGGCCGAGTCCGGACAGGTCACGGTACTCGTTGAATCCGACGAGGTTTCGCGGTCAGGAGGGGAATCGGGCGCGAAGCGCCTTCTTGTCGATCTTGCCCGTCGAAGTCAGGGGAATCGAATCGACGATCACCAGATCATCCGGACATTGCCAACGCTCGAAGTCTTCGGCAAGCCGGTTCTGCAGGGACGTGAAGTCGAGTGATGCCGCGGGTGCGAGCGAGATCACCGCGATCGGTCGTTCTCCCCAGCGATCGTCGGGGCGAGCGACGACGGCACACGTCGCGACTTCTGGAAAGTCACCAATGGCCCGTTCAAGGGCGAGGCTGGAGATCCATTCGCCGCCCGACTTGATCATGTCCTTGGCGCGGTCCCGGATCGCCATGCGGCCGCGATCGTCGATCGAGGCGACATCACCGGTATCGAGGCGGCCGTCCGATCGGAATCGGTCGCCGTCTGGATGGTCGAACGCGTACGTCTCGGCAACCCACCAGCCGGAGACCAGAAGGCGCCCGGTCGAGGTGCCGTCATGGGGCGTTTGCTGGCCGTCCTCATCTTCAATCTCAAGTTTTAATCCAGGAAGCGGTCGACCCGCGACTTGTTGATGTCGGAGCCGTTGATCGGGGTCGAGGGCGGCTTCCTCCCGCGTCGTGGCCGCCGGTGACATCGTGCCGACCGGGTTGATCTCGGTCATGCCCCAGGAATGAATGACTTCCACGCCGTGCTCGTCGCGGAACGCCTTGATCATCGAGGCGGTTGGGGCGGCTCCGCCGGAGACGATCCGTTCCAGGCGGTCGAGGTCCCAGCGGCCCGGCGACGCGGAGAGTGCGGCCAGCACCGCATTCCACACCGTCGGCACTGCGACCGAAGTGGTGACTTCATGTTCGACCATGAGGTCGAGAATCCGTTCGGGTCGGAGATCCCGATGCGGAAGCACCAGTCTCGAACCGAGCATGCCGCAGGCGTAGGGGAAGCACCAGCCGAGCGCGTGGAACATCGGCACGATCGCGAGCACCGTGTCGCGGCCCGAGAGTCGCATGCAGTCGGTGAGGCCAAGGGCCATGGTCTGGAGACAGGTCGTTCGGTGGGTGTAGGCGACGGTCTTGGGGATGCCCGTGGTGCCGCTGGTCGAGCACATCGCCATCACGTCGTGTTCTTCGAGATCCGGCCACTCGGTGATCGGCATGCTCGACGCCAAGAGCTCGTCGTGGTCGGTGATATCGACGCCGGCCCGAACGGCCGACGGACCGTCGTCGGTCTCCGACGGGCCCATGCGGACCAGACGCTCGATCCATGGGCATCGATCCGCCAAGGCGATCGCCCGGTCCATCAGGCTCGCGTCGACGAATACGATTCGATCCCGAGTGTGGGCGAGAACCGACGCCATCTCCTCGAGGTTCCAGCGGACGTTGATCGGATGGAGCGTGGCGCCGAGGCAAGGCACGGCGAAGTACGCGTCGATGTGGCGATGGTCGTTGAACGCGAGCGTCGCGACCCGATCCCCGGGCTTGACGCCCCAAGCCACCAACGCCGTCGCCAGTCGCTTCGAGCGGTCGGCGACTTCCGGCCATGCGACGAATCGCTCGCCGTCGGGGGGGCTCGAGACCAATCCGTCTTGAGGCGAGATTTCCGAGGCTCGAAAAGCCAGATGCTTGAGTAGCAGTCTTCGAGAAGGATTCATGGTTGATCCGGTAGGCTTTGGAGTCGCCCGCGTCATCTAGTCGCAACAGCGATGCGGAGGAAAATGGATCATAACCGGCCGGAACGGTCGATCCGGAAGGTGGCGTGCATCGGGCGGGTCCTTGGCGACGAACCCGACAACCGCCACGATCGAGTGCGGGATCGTCTCGCTGTTCGTATTCATGTTTCGAATGCCTTGTCAGGTTGCCTCCCATGCTTAGCCCAGAAGATCTTGATCTCTACCGTTTCGACGACCTCCTCACCGACGAGGAGCGGGCACTTCGAGATCGTGTTCGGGAGTTCGTCCAGAATCGGTTCCTTCCGGTGGTCAACGAGTACTGGGAACGGGATGATTTTCCGACCGATCTCATACCGGAGATGGGGGAGCTCGGCTGTTTCGGTGCGACGCTCGAGGGCTGGGGTTGTCCCGGCCTCTCGTCGCGGGCGAACGGCATGATTATGCGAGAGCTCGAACGAGGCGACAGCGGGCTGCGAACCATGGCGAGCGTCCAGAGTTCGCTGGCGATGAATGCGATTCGGTACTTCGGTTCCGACGCACAACGTGATCACTGGCTCCCCCAGATGCGAACGGGTGCGGCGCTGGGTTGCTTCGGGCTCACCGAGCCGGGTTTCGGCTCGAATCCTGGTGGGATGATGACCACCGCTCGGAAAGATGGCGACGGATGGCTTCTGTCGGGAGAAAAGATGTGGATCGGGAACGCCGACGTCGCCGATGTGGCGATCATCTGGGCGAAGACCGAGGGCATCGAAGGCGTGGAGACCACAGCGGCGAGGTCAATCCGGGGCTTTCTCGTCCCCACGGATCGGCCAGGATTCGAAACCACGTTGATTCGAAACAAGATGAGCCTTCGAGTCGCCCGCACCTCGAAGATTCGGCTTGAGGACGTTCCGCTCAACGCCGACGACCTGTTGCCGGACACCGATGGTCTGAGATCGCCGTTGACCTGTCTCGATCAGGCCCGGTACGGCATCGCCTGGGGGGTCATCGGTGCCGCCGAGGCGTGTCTCTCCGACGCACTCGCGCATGTCGGTCAACGGGAGGTCTTCGGGAGAAAACTCGCGTCCTTTCAGCTCACCCAGGACAAGTTGGCGGATTGTCACACGCGGATCGTTCAGGCTGCGGCGATCGCGAGCCGGCTTGCGGATTTGAAGGAACAGGGGCAGGCGACCGGCGCACAGGTCTCCCTCGCCAAGAGTTCGACGGTGGATGCGGCGCAGGTCGTCGCGCGGACCTGTCGGGATCTTCTCGGCGGCGTCGGCATTCTCGACGAGCACTGTGTCATGAGGCACATGATCAATCTGGAGTCCGTCGCCACCTACGAAGGAACCCGAGACGTCCACCGGCTCGTCCTTGGTCGAGAACTCACCGGAATACAGGCGTTCTTCTGATCAGGTGGCCTCAGCCGCCGTATCTCGCATTCGGACCGAGGTCTTCGGCGATACGGAGCAACTGGTTGTACTTCGCGTTCCGGTCGCTTCGGCACGGGGCGCCCGTCTTGATCTGGCCGCAGTTGGTCGCGACCGCGATGTCCGCGATCGTCGAATCCTCGGTCTCGCCAGATCGATGGCTCAGCACGCTCGCGAAGCCGAACCGGGTCGCGAGATTGACCGCGTCGAGTGCTTCGCTCAAGGTGCCAATCTGGTTGACCTTGATGAGAATCGCGTTGCCACAGCCTTCGTCGATCCCTCGCTCGAGGAAGCGGGGGTTGGTCACGAAGAGATCGTCGCCGACCAGTTGGACCGTCTCGCCGAGTCGATCGGTGAGGTTGCGCCAGCCGTCCCAGTCGTTCTCCGCCAAGCCGTCTTCGATCGAGGCGATCGGCCAGTTCTCGCACCAGTTTGCCCAGAGGTCGATGAGGTCGTCCGAGGAGATGATCTTGCTCGGATCACTGTTGAAGAAACAGTAACCTTCCTTGCCTTGTTTCTTCGCTTCGTTGGCGAGTTCGCTCGTCGCGGGATCCAGCGCGATGACGATCTGATTGCCGAAGTCGAATCCCGCGGCGTTCACCGCCTCCGAAATCAGTTCGAGCGCCTGCTCGTTGCTGGTGAGATTCGGGGCGAAACCACCTTCGTCACCCACGGCGGTCGAGAGTCCTCGCTGCTTCAGCACCGACTTCAAGGCGTGATAGGTTTCGACGCCTGCCTGAAGGCCTGATTCGAAATCCTCGAAGCCGACGGGCTGGATCATGAACTCCTGAAAGTCCACGTTGGAATCCGCATGCTTGCCACCATTGAGGATGTTGAGCATCGGAATGGGCAGGGTTCGGGCGGTGGTGCCGCCGAGGTACCGATAGAGCGGCTGATTGGACGCGGATGCCGCGGCGTGCGCCGTCGCGAGTGAGACCGCGAGGGTTGCATTGGCGCCGAGTTCAGACTTGTTGTCCGTGCCGTCGAGCTCGCAGAGCATGGCATCGAGGGTCTCCTGATCGAGTCCGTCCAAACCCTCGACCGCGGGGGCGATTCGTTCGTTGACGTTGTCGACCGCGTTGGTCACACCCTTGCCAAGCCAAGCGGTGCCGCCGTCGCGGAGTTCGACCGCTTCGTTCTTGCCCGTCGAGGCGCCGCTGGGCACCGCGGCGCGACCGCCAGATCCGTCTTCGAGCACCACCTCGGCTTCGAGCGTCGGATTTCCACGGGAGTCGAGGATCTGGCGGGCATGGACGGAGACGATTTCGAAGGACATGGAGGCTTTTCCAGACATGTGATTTGAGAGTCAGAGTGGACCGAGATCGTATTCGATCGACGCCTCTGCGGCTGGAGACGGTCCTTCCAAACGGAGATACCGAACTCTCGAAAACGTTGAGAATCCTCTTTTTTGTCTCGGGGCCTCTCTCGACGCCATCCTCCGCAGAGTTTCATTTTGTTCCAACGTGGGAACGAACGGTATTGAGCAAAACTCGCAGCGGAGAAAAGAAATGAAGAAGGCTCTCGGTATCACGATCGTGTTGCCCCCGGTGCTCGGTTTCGCAGGGGCGGCGATCGCCGGAGAAGACCTTTGGGTCGCTCGGCCGTTCTTCGGTCCGGATCCATGCTTATCAGCTGGGGTCGGGCGCCGGATGTTTCGGCCGTTCACCGTCGAGGACCCGCCAGAGATCCTTGACCACCCAGCTCATGTTGGCCATCGCCGTCGTGGTTCGACTGGCGAGGTGCGGTGCGAGGTGGGCGTTGGGAAGTTCGATCAGTGGGTTGTCGTCGGTGAATGGTTCTTGTTCGTGGACGTCGAGCACGGCCTGTGCGGCAGGATGTTCGGCCAGCCACTCGGCGATCGCGGACTCGTCCACGACGAAGCCCCGGCTGGTGTTGAGCAGGATCGAGTCGCTCTTCATCAGGCTCAGGAGGGCGGTATTGATCAGACCGTGATTGGTCTTTCGTCCATCGACGTGGATCGTGAGCGCGTCGCTCATCTCGAAGAGGCGTTCCAGAGAGACCGGTTCGGCGCCTGCGCGATGTGATGCGTCGATGTCGAGTAGATCGTGGTACCTGACGGTGAATCCGATTGCGCCCGCTACCTCCGCGATTCGCCGTCCGATTCGCCCGAAACCGAGAATTCCGAGGCTCAGTTCGTTCATCTGCGAACCACCACAGATCTCGCTGCGAATCTTGTTCCAAGCGGTCTGATCGACGGCTTCCGAGAGGAAGACCCTGGGCCGAAGCGCATCGCACAAGAGTGCGGTGACGTATTCAACGACGGCCTGAGTGTTCGCGTCAGGAGTGTGTACGACTTCGATGCCGCGTCTTCGACAGGCGGCCACGTCAATGTTGTCGACGCCGACGCCAGCCCGGGCGACGACCTTCAATGATGGAAGTCGATCCAGCAGTGCCTCGTTCACCTCGGTGTACGTTCGAACCACCAAGCCGGTGATTCGCGCCGCGACGGACTCGAACGCCGCATCACCCGGTGACGCCACGAGGAATTCGCAGCGTTCCGCGATCCAAGCTTCGGCGGCTGGATCCAGATGCTCGGTTCGGACAACGAGCGGGGGATTCGGATTCTTGGGTTGATCGTTCATCGAAAACGGATGCTAGCACTCGTTGGTTCCCCTGAACCGGTGACTCCGCCCGTTCGCCCGGATTCCTCTTCACTTTGCAACTTGGAGCGAATGTCCACCGACAATCCCCCGGGACAGACCGTCGATCGGTCTCCCGGGGATCGAGTCGTTATCTTCCGCAGGATCGACAACCCGAATGGAGCCGAGCATGAATAAGAGTGATCTCATCGAATTCGTCACCGCCGACCTTGGCGGCCCCCGAAGCCATGCTGAAAAGGCGGTCAAGGCGGTTCTAGATGCGATTCTCGAGGGTGTTGAACGGGAGGGATCGGTGACCATCGCGGGATTTGGGTCCTTCGAACGGAAGCATCGGGCCGAACGATCGGGCCGGAATCCGCGAACCGGTGAGTCTTTGATCATTCCCGCGTGCAGCACGGTGGGTTTCCGTCCCGCCGCGGCCTTGAAGCGGGTCACCGAGACGGTTTGATCGCCCTTTCAGGAATCGGGTATCGAGGATCTGACGTCGCATTCCGGATGCTCCGACGTCTCCGATAAGAAACGTCCCTCCACCGTGATTTGAGCAGCCTATCCCGCACGATTCGCACGCTCGTGCCGCGGAGGTCGATACTCGCGTGAAGAACCCTTGCTTTTTGGTCGATCGCTTCTCCTGTGTCGGGTTTCCACTCTTTCGGTGGCGAGCCCCATCGCGGCAGGGAGGTCGATCGCATCATGGACAAGGCCAGTGTCATCGGGACCATCTTAGGGGTCGTCGTTCTGGTTGGAACGATGATGCTCGTGCTCAGTCACGGCGGGAACATCATGATGTTCTGGTCATTGAAAGGCGCGATCATGGTCTTCGGCGGCACGATCAGCGTGCTCTTCATGGCCATGCCGATGGAGAAGTTGAAGCAAGTGCCCGGATACATCAAGGCGTTCATGCGGGAGCCCTCGGTCTCCAACGCAGAAACCGTGACCTTGATGGCCACGCTCAGCGACAAGGCGCGTCGGGATGGAATACTCGCACTGGAAAGCGAAATCGAGAACATCAAGGATCCCTTCCTCGCTCAGGGTCTGAAAATGGCCGTCGATGGCACGGACGAAGCGATTGTCGAGACGACGCTTCGACTTGAGGTCATGGCGATCCAGGAACGACACAAGGCAGGAAAGAAGTTCTTCGACCTCATCAAACTCTATGGGCCGGGGTACGGTCTCGCGGCCACATTGATCGGACAGATCGGAATGTTCGGTTCCCTTGGCGGCAGCATCGAGGAACTCGGTGGCATGCTCGCGGTCGCCGTGACTGCGACGATGTATGGCACCGTGCTCGCGAATGCGATCGCCGGACCGATCGGTGACAAATTGTCGCTCCGCTCAGGCGAGGAAATTCTCGCCAAGGAGATGATGCTTCAGGGAATCATGAGCATTCAGGCCGGCGACAACCCCAGAACCACTACGGAAAAGATGCTCGCCTTCGTCCCCCACTCGGGACGGAGCAGCCTCAAGTTCGCGGCTTGATCCGACGCGAGGGAGATCATGATGTCGGACAACCAGGAAAAGTATCGAGGTGGGCGCGGCATCGGATTCGGTGGCTGCGGCCACGAGGAGGAAGCGCCAGGGGCTCCGGAGTGGCTGATCTCATTCGCCGACATGGCGATGCTCTTGATGGGCTTCTTCGTGATCCTCTTCGCCTTGAACGTACAACCCAAGGGCGGCAATGCCGGCGGTGGCGGCGAGGAATCGGAAGGCGCGGCGATGGAGGTTCAGGAGATCGATCCGGAACTCATCGAAGCAGTTCGACGAGCGTTCCACAATCCCCTCAATCCAGATGATCCGCGAGATGCCCGCGTACTTCAGGCGATCCGTCACCGCGGCGCGGGCGACGCCAGTACCAAGGGCGTGCGAGGTCGTGAGCAAGATGTCCGATCGCCGCGTGATATTGACTACTTCGGGGAAGGAACGGATGTTCCCTTCGCGTTCAAGTCATTGTCGATGACGCCACAGTCCGAGTCGATCATCACCGACTTTGCGAAATCTCAGGCGGGTCGTCGAAACGTGATCGAAGTTCGTGGGCATGCGTCGGAACCTGAGGCGTTCAATCGGCCGCAGGAAGGCCGCGAGATTGCCTGGGCTCGGGCGCAGGTCGTCGTGAAACGGCTCGAAGCCGCGGGCATTCCCCCGGCACGCATCCGCGTTCAGATCAGCGGCACAAGCGAGCCACGCCGCGACCATCTCGGCCTGAATACGCGGCCGAGCGAGGACGCAAGAGTCGAACTTCTGGTTCGGCGTGACGCGGCGCTTCCCTAATTTTCGTCTCCCAGTCGTGATCTAATCCTCATCACCCGCATGATGAGCGGATTCCTCGCAGGGTTCTCGGACTTTCTGCTGGACCGGTCGCTGGTGAGGGATACAGTTGGAGTGTGTCGTCCGAACCACTGGGCGGTCAAACTCATCAACGGGATCGAATGATATGAAGATCAGTACCTGCCACGCCCTTGTGATCATTGCGCCGGTTCTGGCGATTGTGGGCGGGGGCTCCGCAGACATCTTCTCGGAGATCGGATACGACGCACTGGTGACGAGGCTCGGCGCCGCGGCGCCGACCGGTGCAGGCGTGGGTGTGGTCCAAGTCGAGGTACCTAATCCGGGTTACTCGCCGCATCAGGGGAACGGTCAGTTCTCCGGCATCACGTTCATCCAACGGAGCGGGGCTACCGAGCCGAGTCTTCATGCGTCCCAGGTCGGATTCAAGTTCTACGGCAATCAGGACAGCGTGGCGCCGGGAATCTCGACCGTCAATCTCTACGACGTCAATGATTTCATTGGTTCGGGGTATTTGCGACTGGGTTCGAGCAGCCTGCCAGCCAGTCCGCCCGGGGGGGCGAAGATATTCAATCACAGTTGGATCGGCACCCTAGGAAGTTCATCCGACGTGTCGGCCATTCGTCGTGCGGATTATGCCGCGAATACCTTCGGGACCCTCTGGATCATGGGTGTCAACAACGGCGCGGGGAGTGATTCCTTCGCATTGCTCGCCGGAATGCATCATGGCATCTCCGTCGGCCGGAGTGATGGCGAGCACGACGCCTCCGACACCGGACCGGGTACGGAAATCCAGGGCCGAATGAAGCCGGAGATTGTTGCTCCCGGAGATTTTACAAGTTTCACCACGCCGATCGTGTCGGCATGTGCCGCGCTGCTCTACGAAACCGCGAACACCACGCCCGAACTCGATGGCAACAGCATCGCCGATCTCCCGCAGGTCTTGAAGGCGGTTCTGCTCGCGGGAGCGGCCCGCAATGACGATTGGACGAACAATCCTTCGACTTCCAGGGCCGATCGCGGCAGCACCGCCCGTCCGCTCGACGAGGTCTTTGGGGCCGGCGTCGTGGAGATTGATCGGGCCCACCGGATCTATACCGGTCTCGAGCAGTCCGGCGAATCTTCGCTCCCGGAGACGCCGACCATGGCCGGACCGGGCTGGGATTTCGAACTGATGTCCAACGGTGAGAGCCTCTGGCATCGGTTTTCGCTTTCGGAGACGGCCGACGAGATCGGAATTCTCGCGACCTGGAACCGGGTCGTCGCGAGCAACTTCAATTCGGCAGTCCATCCCGATCTGGATCTCGAACTCTTCCGGATCGAAGATGGATTGGCCGTGTCGCTGGTTGGCGCCGACACCGGAGTCTTTGCGGCCGGCAACGTGCGAAGCGAAAGCAGCGTCGACAGCGTCGAGCTCGTTCACCTTCGGGGACTTGCGGCCGGTGATTATGCGGTTCGACTGACTCGAATCGATGGGAATTCGGCGTCGACCCGGGCAGCGGTCGCCTGGTGGATCCCGGAGCCGACCGCCTTCGTTCCGGCCGACCTGAACCACGATGGCCTGGTCAACGGTGCAGACTTCGGCATTCTCCTCTCGCTCTGGGGGACGACTGATCCCCAAGCTGATCTCGATGGCAACGGCGAGGTCGGTGGGGGTGACATCGGGGTGATGTTGGCGGCATGGACCGGCTGAACCCGGTCATGGCGCGGGCTCTTGAGGGGCATCGAGTGCGGACGCCCGGATTCGGGCCTCGAAACCGGTAGACTCTCCTCCGGATGCGGAACTCCTCGTTTGGAAAATACCTGACGCTCTACGGCATCATGGCGCTGCTTGGCGTCGTGTTGATCTACCCGATCTGGTTGACGGTTCGCGGTGGTTTCATGTCCGTGGACGGGGGGTACACCCTCTACCACGTTCTAGACGTCTTTCGAGACGAGAATCTTCGATGGGGGCTCTTCAACGCGCTGACCATCGCCACGGTGACGACGTTTCTTTCGATCGTGATCTCGATGCCACTGGCCATGGTGGCGGCGCGTCATGAGTTCCCCGGGAAGACGCTTTTCGGCGCCCTGGTGTTGATTCCGCTGATCCTCCCTCCGTTCGTGGGCGCCATCGGAGTCCGGCATCTCCTCGGCCGATCGGGCTCTCTAAACGCGATGCTCGCGGATCTGGGGGTGATCGACGCGCCGCTGGATCTGCTCGGCGACGGCGGATTGTTCGGCGTCATCCTGGTCGAGGCGTTGCATCTCTATCCGATCATCTATCTGAATCTCTTGGCGGCGCTGGCGAACCTCGACCCGGCGCTTGACGAAGCGGCGCGTGACTCCGGGGCCGGTGCTTGGATGCGCTTTCGAAGAATCACCCTGCCGCTGGTGCGGCCGGGTTTGTTCGCGGGCTGCACCATCACGTTTATCTGGAGTTTTACCGAGCTGGGCACGCCCCTGATGTTCGAGTTCCGGCAGGTCACGCCGGTCCAGATCTTCGACGGTCTCAAGCAGATGGAGACCAGCGCGGAACCATTTGCCCTGACCGTGGTGATGCTGTCGACCGCGACGCTCTTCTACGTGCTCGGCCGAGTGCTTCCGGGTGTCAAAGGTGTCGCCGCGAGCGCCAAGGCCTCTCGGGGCGACTCCTCAGTTCGACTCGGGCCGGTGGCCGGGATCTTGGCGGCGCTGCTCTTTGGCACGGTGATCGGAATCGCGTCGATGCCGCACGTCGGGGTGATTCTGGCGAGCCTTTCCGTAGAAGGACAGTGGTACCAATCGATCCTGCCGCGAGCGTTCACCCTTCACAACTACACCGAAGCCCTGTCGCACCCTCTGGCGATCGGATCGATTCGGATCAGCCTCTTCCTCGCCGCGATCGCGGTGATCCTCGATCTGGTGGTCGGCGTGATTGCCGCCCGGCTGATCGTTCGAACCAAGATCCGCGGCCGGGCGATTCTGGACGCGCTCTGCATGCTCCCGTTGGCGGTGCCGGGGCTGGTGATGGCCTTCGGGTACGTCGCGATGACGCTCGAGTGGCCTTTTCAGGGACCGATGCCCGGCTGGCTCGCGTTCTTTTTCTCGCCGATACTTCCCCAAGGGACTTTTGCGAGTCTCAACGACGGCCCGCTCGGCTGGGCCGCCAACGTGCTCGGTGCCGATCCCAATCCGATTCCGCTCCTGATCGTCGCCTACGCCGTTCGCCGCCTTCCGTACGTGGTCCGAGCGACGGTGGCAGGATTGGAGCAGACGCCAGTCGATCTTGAAGAGGCAGCCCAGGGGCTCGGCGCAGGCAAGTTGACGGTCCTTCGACGAGTGGTGCTTCCACTCGTGGCGGCGAATCTGGTGGCCGGCGCTCTCCTGGCCTTCAGTTTCTCAATGCTGGAGGTCAGCGACAGTCTCATTCTGGCCCAGCGAGAGGCCGACTATCCGATCACGAAGGCGATCTACGTGCTGTTCGAGCGTCTTGGTGACGGACCCGGTATCGCCTCGGCGATGGGGACCTGGGCGATGCTCCTCTTGGCGTGCACCCTGGCTGGTGCCAGTTTGCTGCTCGGGAAGAAACTCGGAGCCGTCTTCAGGGCTTGATGGCGGCATCCAGGGCTCGACCCGGGATCTGGCAGCGAAATTCGGTGGGGCGAGGTGGGCTTCGGAGCACGAGTTCCGGGAATCCCATCGATTCCGGGCCGACTTCATGTCTGAAACTGGCCGCAAGACCGGGCTGGATCCGTCGGGGGTTCTATACTGATCGTCCTTCCTTACCTCCTCTCCGGGGCCGCATTCGCGGTCTCGCCCCTTTCGGGCCCGATCCATGCCCTACACGATGAAGCCTGACGAGGTCTACGGCCTCGATATCGAGAACACCGACTACCTCAAGGACCATGTCCAGGCCCCGGACCGGTGGGTACTGAACTTCGGTCCGCAGCACCCGGCGACGCACACCACGTTGCGGCTGGTGCTTGAGCTCGACGGTGAACGGGTGGCCCGCTGTACGCCGCACATCGGCTACCTCCATTCCGGATTCGAAAAGCTCGGCGAGCACCACGACTACAACCAGTACGTCTGCACCGTGAGTCGGATGAACTACGTCTCCCCGATCGCCAACGACATTGCGTGGCACACAATCTGCGAGCGACTCTTCGACATCGACGTGACGCCTCGCTGCAAGGTCGTTCGCACGATCATGAACGAGCTCGGTCGGATCCAAGACCACCTGCTGTCGATCGGCGCCGCCGCATTGGACCTCGGTGCGTTCACGGGATTCCTCTACGGCTTCAACGAACGCGAGTTCATCTACGACATCGTCGAGTATCTCTCGGGGCAACGATTCCATCCAGACTGGACCCGGCTCGGCGGCGCCTGGCGGGACATCGACGACGATGAAGTCTTCAAGCGGATGATCAAGGACTTCATCCACACTCGTCTTCCTCGCGCCCAGAAAGATCTCGAATCTTGTCTGAACCGGAATCGAATCTTTGTGGATCGTCTCAAGGGTGTCGGCACGATCAGTCGCGAAGACGCGATTGCATGGAGCCTTTCTGGCCCAGTGGGACGGGCGAGCGGCATCACCCGCGACATCCGCAAGTCTGAGCCTTACCTCTGTTATGCCGACAATTGGGATGGCGAGGGGGCGGAGGCCGTCAAGTTCAACGTTCCGATCTCGACCGACGGTGATTCGCTTTCTCGATACCTCGTCCGTCTCGAAGAACTCCACCAGTCGGTGTCGATCATCGATCAGTTGATCGACAAGATCCCGGGCGGGCCCATCGACACCCTCGCCGATTCCAAGCTCAGTATTCCCAAGAAGGGCGAGGTCTACGGGTCGATCGAAGGCACCATTCAGCTCTTCGAGCTTCTGATGCACAACCGAGGCGTCGACGCCCCGGTCGGCGAAATCTACGGAGCGGTCGAGAGCCCCAACGGCGAACTGGGCTATTACATCGTCGCCAACGGGACCAAGTACCCGACCCGCGTCCGGACCCGGCCGCCATCGTTCATCAACTATTCGGTGTTCCCCAAACTGATCGAAGGCCACCTGGTCAGTGACGTGGTTGCCGTGCTCGGTTCTCTCAACATCATCGCGGCCGAACTCGACCGCTGATCAGTCCCTTTCCTTCGCCGGATCACCATCCGGCCAACGCGAGATCAAACGATGTCCTGGAAGGTCGTCGATTCCGGAAACGCCGAGATCGCTCGTCGAGAAGAACCCTGGTGCACCGATGCCATGAAGGCTCGATGGACCGCGGGTACGCTTCCGCGTTACGAGACGAAGCATGGCGCCCTGATGCCGATCCTGCACGACGTGCAGCACGAGTATCGCCACGTCTCGTATCAAGCGATGATCGAGATTGCCGCCTTCCTTGGGCTCCCGCCGGCGGAAGTGCTCGATACCGTCAGCTTCTACGAGGAATACACGACCGAGCCAGTCGGAAAGTGCGTGATCGGCATCTGCCAATCGATTGCCTGTGAGGTCTGCGGACACCAGAAGTTGCTCGATCACGTCCGCGACGAACTGGGAATCGAACCGCATGAGACCACCGAGGACGGGATCTTTACCCTCCTTGCGATGGAGTGTCTCGGTTCCTGCGACACGGCACCCGTCGCGCTCTTCAACGAGACGCTTTACGAGGGCCTCGACATCGCCACCATCGACCGCCTGATTGCCGAGGCTCGCCAGGCCAGTGGTACCACGAGCAAGACCCGATGACCGGTTCCGAAGAGAAATCGATCATGCGTTCGCTCGGCGAATTCGTTGGGTATGTCGTCAAAGGGATCAAGACTGATCCGACGGCACCGGAGGTCAAGGAGGTCAGGCGATCGGTCGAGACGGAGGATCGCGGCGACGTGGTTCTTCGACGAACCACCATCGACGAGGTCGAACTCCGAAACCCGTCGGAATACAATGCCGGCGGGTCGCCCCCGAAAGCCTGAATCCAGTCGTCTGAACTCGAATCCGCAGTCGTCACCCGAACCGCACGCAAGGCCACATCAAGATGCCCATCAACGAGCCAGTCCTCACGAAGCGAATCCCGACCGCGCCCTGGGGTGATCCTAAGGATCGACGGACCATCGACATCGATGAATACGTCCGAACGGGTGGTTACCAGAGCCTTGAAAAGGCGCTGGCGAGCAAGCCTGAGGAGATCGTCGACGAGGTCAAGGCCGCGGTGCTCCGTGGACGAGGTGGTGCCGGTTTTCCCGCAGGATTGAAGTGGTCATTTCTTCCCGATCCCGACGGTGGTCGTCGGTATCTCGCGATCAATTGTGACGAAGCCGAGCCCGGAACGTTCAAGGATCGACTGCTCTGCGACTTCGACCCGCACCTCGTGCTCGAAGGAATCGCGATCGCCTGCTATGCGTGTCGATTGGACACGGCGTACTTCTTCATTCGCGGGGAGTATCACCACCAGGCAAAGGTCATGCAGCGGGCGATCGAAGAGGCCTATGCCCATGGGATCTTCGGCACGCAGGGACTGCTCAAAGGCAAGTCAGACTTCAAGGTCGAGTGCTATCTCCATCGCGGTGCCGGCGCGTACATCTGCGGCGAAGAGACTGGACTGCTCGAAGCGGTCGAAGGGAAACGAGGCTGGCCTCGAATCAAGCCTCCCTTCCCCGCAGTGAAGGGGCTCTTTGGACGCCCGACCATCGTGAACAACGTGGAAACGCTGGCGGCCGTGGTTCCGATCATCGAACACGGCGTCGAATGGTGGAAGGGACATGGTTGCGAGAGTGTGACCGGCGGGCCGCCGAGTTACGGCACCAAGTTGATGGGCGTCTCCGGTCACGTCGAGCGGCCGGGGGTCTATGAGTGTGATCTGGGAATTCCCCTTCGGGAACTCGTCGAGACCCACTGCGGGGGCATGCGCAAAGGCAAGAAATTCAAGGGCGCGATCGCGGGCGGTGTCTCGATGGGCGTCCTCGGGCCGGATCAGTTCGATGCGCCGATGGATTTCGACATCGGCCGATTCGACGTGCTCGGACTGGGAACCGCCTGTCCGACGATCTTCGACGAAGACACCGACATGGTCGCGGTGGCGAGGAACATCGCTCGATTCTTCAAGAACGAATCCTGCGGTCAGTGCACGCCGTGCCGCGAAGGTTCAGGATGGATCCTCAAACTCCTCATGCGGATCGAACGCGGTGCCGGCACGACGAAGGACCTGGATCTCCTGCTCGAGGTCGCTGGCTCCATGGGACTCACCCCTGGCACCACCATCTGTGGGCTCGCCGACGGCAATAACTGGGCGGTTCGAACCATCGTCAACAAATATCGCGGCGAGTTCGAAGCGAGAGTGAAACCTCAGTTCATTCCGGTCACCATCACCGCTGGAGGTTGAGGTATCCATGAACGCCGACGGCGACTCATCCGGAAGCTCGGCAGCCGAGAAGGCCCGTGACTCGAAATCCTCCGAAACCGGTCCACAACCGGGAACGTCCGGCAACAGCGAGTGCGCCGCCGGCGTCACGATCGACATCGCGACTCCGGGCGTCGGCTTCGACGATGCGGCCTGGATCCGGGATCGACTCGAGTTGGTGGTGTCGTTGGTGGAAACGGAGATTGATCGTCGGATCATTCGATGTTCGGTTCGGATCGTCGGCGATCCGGAAATGAGCGACGCACATCGACGCTTCAGCGACGTCGAAGGCACGACCGATGTGTTGACCTTCGCGACGGAGAGTGAAGCCGGAATCGAGATCGATCTCTTGGCCTGCGTCGATGAGGCGGCCCGTCGTTGTGCTGAATTCGATCACGACCTTCGGCGGGAACTTCTTCTCTACGGGGTCCACGGGCTCATGCATGCGATCGGGCACGATGATCACGAGCCGGAAGCGCACGCGTTGATGCATGCGGAGGAAGATCGACTGCTCACGAAGATCGGTGTCGGACCGATCTTTCGGTCGCATTCGAACGAGGGGGAATCCCGATGAACAGTCTCTTCATCCTCGGCCTGATCGTTTTTACCCTGGTGGGTACATGGTGCAGTGCGCTTCGGCTCGCCCTTCAGGATCCGAGTCGAAGCGAGTTGGAGGTCTGGCAGCGCCGTCGAAATGGTGGATCCCACGAGGATGTCCACGGGCTACGAGTCGATTGGGTTTTTCGGAGACGGCTCCATCTGATCACGGAGTTCGCCTTCGTCCGGACGGCGTTGAGCGTCGCGGTCACGGTGATCTTCGTGGAACTCTTCATTGGTGGAGAGGCCGGCAGACTAGCCGCGCCTTCGGCGTTGTTTCTGGCCGGCCTGGCTTCGGTTTTCACGCTCTGGATCTCGATGAGCGTGGTGGCCGGCGCATTGGCGAAATATCTCGAGACTCCGCTCATTATGAGGGCGTTTCCGATTCTCCGTTTCCTAGATCTTCTCATCGGCCCGCTTGCCAGAGTGACCGCGGTCATGGATGAGTCCATTCGGCGGTTGAGTGGCGCCAATCTTCGGGAGGGTGAGGCCGGCGAGCGCCTCCGCCGGTCGATCGAGGACACGACGCGAGGGGGCGAACTCGATGAGTCCGCGGCTGAGATGCTCGAGAATGTGGTGAACTTTGCAAGCACGGAAGTCGGAACGGTGATGACCCCGCGGACGGAGATCGAGGGGATCCAGTTCACCGACGATCTTTCGGCGATTCGAGCGATTATCATCGAAGCAGGCCACTCTAGGATTCCGGTCTACGGCGAACATCTCGACGACATCAAGGGCATCCTGTACGTCAAGGATCTGGTTCCCTATCTCGGCACAGATGCCGAGGACTTTCGTCTGGATCGACTGCTGCGACAACCGATTCGTGTTCCGGAGACCAAGCCCGTCAAGGACCTCCTTCGAGACTTCCAGCGGAGCGAGGTCCACATGGCGATCGTGGTCGACGAGTACGGCGGCACCAGCGGATTGGTGACGATCGAAGACGTGCTTGAAGAGATCGTCGGTGAGATCCAGGACGAGCACGACACCGAAGAGGAACTTCCTCCCGCGATCGCTCGCGTGGATGACGATCGATGGGAAATGGATGCTCGCTTCCAGATCTACGATCTGAACGAACTCCTGGAGACGGAGATCCCCGAGGACGACGACTTCGACACCGTCGCCGGCTTTATGCTCGAACGGCTGGGTCGGGTTCCGGTCGTCGGAGAAGTCGTCGAGGCGGCGGGCATTCGATTCGAGGTTCTGGAGGCTGAACCGACCCGGATCGAGCGTGTCTCGGTGATGCGGGTGGTTCCGGCGGCGGATTCCGACTCCACCGACGCGTGAGCCGGGAGGCGATCGGTCGGCACCCGATCACGGCCGTTTGAAATTTCCAGTAGTGACCTCCCAATGAGATGTCATGGAAGGAACCCAATCGATGTCGTCTCCGGACCAATTCTCACGTTCGGCCTCAGGTCGCCCCGGGCGACTGCGGTCTGGAAGCGAAGAAGACGCGGATCGACTCGGACTCGTGGCCTGTCATCTCTGGCCGTTCATCGGTGTGCTGACCGGAACGCTGCCTCTGCTGTGGATCGGGATCATCGTCTTCTGGAGTGTTCGGAAGGAACGATCTCCGCTTGTCGATGATCAGGGGCGGGAGTTGATGAACGCCATGCTCACGTTACTTCTACTCGTGGTGATTCCGGTCATCGGGTGGGCGGGGTTGATCGTGTGGGTGCCGGTGTTCCTCGTGAATTCCATTCGCGGAGCGATCGCCGCCGGTCACAGTGAGTACTTCCGTTATCCACTCGTGATTCGTCTTATCACCTAAATCCTGACGAGCGGGCTCAATCGAACTCATCGCCTCGGAACGTGCTCGCAAGATACGCTTCCTTGACCACGGGATCGTTGATGATCGTTCTCGGATCGCCGTCTCGAAGGTTCTTTCCCTCGTGAATAATGTAGGCGCGGTCGCAGATCTTCATCGTCTGTTGGACGTTGTGGTCGGTGACCAGCATTGCGATCCCTTCGTCGGCAAGCTTCCGGACCTCGGCCTGCAATTCCTCGACGGTGTGCGGATCGACTGCGGCAAAGGGCTCGTCCAGCAACATCAGGCGAGGTCGGGTCACGAGGGATCGGGCGATTTCGAGCCGCCGTCGCTCGCCGCCGGAGCAGGTCCGGGCCTGTTCCTTCCGCTTGTGCTGGAGTCCGAACTGCTTGAGCAGTTCGTCGCAACGACGAACTCGGGCTGCGCGGTCGAGGCCACGTGTCTCGAGGATCGCCATGACATTCTGCTCGACGGTGAGTTTCTGGAAGACGCTCGGTTCCTGGCTCAGGTAGCCCATTCCCGATTTGGCATGCTTGTACATGGGTTCGGAAGTGACGTCCCGGCCGTCGAATATGACCTGACCCTTCTCCGGGGTCAGCATACCGATGGTCATGCGGAAGGATGTCGTCTTTCCAGCACCGTTGCGACCCAAGAGGCCGACGATCTCGCCAGCCTCGACGGTGAAGCTGACGCCGTCCACGACGCGGCGTCCGGCGTAGGTCTTCTGAAGATCTTGAACCTCAAGCAGTGCCATGGTTCGGGAATGGTACCTGAGGATGGGTCGACGACACCAGATTCGAGGTTGCGGGGAGCCCGGACCCCGGCTACAAAAGACCTCGATGTCTCGACTTCGACTGAACAATCCCGCGCTTTGGACGATCTCTGTTCTCGCCGGAGCGATGGCGGCCTCATCTGGATGTGTTCGACGGGTGGTTCAGATCACCTCCGCTCCGGATGGGGCATTGGTCTGGATGAACGATCGGGAGGTGGGCTCGACGCCGTGCGAAATCGAGATCCTTCACTATGGAAAATATGACGTCCGGGTCGAGAAGGCCGGTTTCGAACCGGTGGTGACCGGGCGATCGGCGAATGTTCCGATCTGGGATCTTCCGGGGCCCGATCTGATCGCCGAACTCGTGCCTGCGGATTTCGAAAGCCGAACGGTCTGGCACTTCGATCTCGTCGTCGAGAATGACGATCCGGACCGGGTTCTTCTTCGCGCGGAGACCGCCCGGGATCAACTGGTCGCGGCGAATGCGAAACAAAGGGCCGACGCGAAGCCCGTGACGTCGGCCGATCTGGCTGACGAGGTCAAAGCGGAAGACGGAACAGGGAGCCCCGGCGCTCCGGTCGAAGGTGCCCCTGCACCGGTCCCGGTCGCTGAGCCGGCATTCCCGGAAGTCCCCGATCCCGGACAGGATCCGTCGATCGACCCGGTTTCGGGCACTGCCTGAGCCGGCAACGCCGCTCCTCGCAGAAAACCCCAAAAGTACTCAACAACGGTCGGTTCCGGGACGATGCCAGAGATGCGCCTCATCAGGCTCATCAGCCTCATCATCCTCATGGCAATCGGCACGGGCTGCGGGCGACGAGGCATCGATGTTCATTCACTCTCCCGATAGGGTGGTAACCGGGAAAGGAGTCGACCGATATGCGGACTCGAAACGGACCGACCCTGCTCGTCGCTGACGACGAGCGCAAGAGCATGCTCTCGGTTGTGCAGGTCGCCCACGGACTTGGCTACAACTGCGTCACCGCCACCACCGGGGCGACGGCATGGCGGGAATTCTCACGTTTCAAGTTCGATCTGGTGGTCACCGATCTGAACATGCCTGGCGGTGATGGTGCCGTGCTCGCCCGCCGTGTTCGCAGTTGTTCCGGTACTCCGGTCATCCTCCTCACCGAGCTGGGACCCGCCAGTCTCAGCGTTTGCGGCATCGCCGATCTCGCTGGCATTGAAACACTCACGAAGCCCTTTGCGACGGCGGATCTGCGGGAGGCCATCGAACGGAACATCCAAATGGTCCTGGCGCCCGGCCAGACGCTTTTCGAGGCGGGAGAGGCGGCCTGAATCTGGGCCGTCCAAAACGGTAAGGTCATCGACGCCTCTGACGGGGTACCATCGAGGAGTGACGACCATCGATCGAAAAATCCCGCTGAATGTCCTGCAGAACGGTCCCTCCCGTCCGATCTATGCCAACGGGCCTCGATCACTTGAGTCGGTGCGGATGCTCCGAATCTCGGTCACGGATCGCTGCAATCTTCGATGCGGCTATTGCATGCCTGCGAGTGGTGTGTCTTTTCAGCCCAAGGAAGACCTGCTGACGCCGGAGGACCTGGCCAGGATCTCAGGTTTCGCCTACCGGCTGGGCGTGCGCCACTTCAAGATCACCGGTGGCGAACCCACGGTTCGCGGAGATCTGATCGAGATCATCCAGCGGATCCGGGCATTCGGTTCCGCCGATCTCTCCATGACCTCGAACGGTCTCCAGATGCCTCGGCTTGCTGGGCCATTGAAAGAAGCGGGCATCGATCGGGTGACGCTTTCGGTCGACAGCCTTCAGCCGGATCGTTATCGCGACATCACCGGCGGCGGGCGTTTCGATCTCTTCGAGCGAGGGCTCGACGCGACGGCAGAGGTGTTTGGAACAGTCAAGCTGAATGTCGTGGTGATGCGAGGTGTCAACGATGACGAAGTCGCTGATTTCGCCGGACTTGCCCGCGATCGAGACTGGACGGTTCGATTCATCGAGTTCATGCCGCTCGGTTCGAGCGTGCTTGCCGACGGCGATCCGGATCAGTTTCTGGTCACCGCTGATGAAGTGACTGCGGCGATCGAGTCGGTTCACGGTCCGCTCACTCCCGTCGATGCTGCGGTCGATCCCGGGGTCGGTCCCGCTCGCCTGCTGGCGATGCCTGGTGGACGTGGTCGCATCGGACTGATTCATGCGATGAGCCGACCGTTCTGTGAAACGTGCAACCGACTTCGATTGACCTCCTCCGGGATCCTTCGGAGTTGCTTGTTCGACGGCGGAGAGGTCGATCTCCTGCCGATACTTCGCGATGAATCTCATGATTCCGAGCTCGCGAGTGATAAAGCATTCTTTGAGGCATTCACCCGATGCACGGCCATGAAGCCGGATGTTCATGCTTCGAGGGGCGGCCGGGCGATGAGCAGCATCGGCGGCTGAAGGCTCGGCGCTTTACAGCATGCTCCGTGGCGGTTGCAATACAAGCATGCGCCAAATCAAACCCATTCTCGTCGGCATTCTGGCTTCTCTCGCCCCTCTCATTTCCGGGTGCGGTGATGATGGTTCGACTCGGATCGTCGCGGGTGTCGGTTCGGGCGTGGCAGGCACCGGAACGGCGGCCCAGGGCGGATCGACCGCGGCCGGATCGGTCTGGGCTGACTCGCTGAATCGTTGGCCGAAGGACGGCAACTCTCAGTTCGTCGCGGGGGACTCGATCATCCGTTCGAGTTTCGACTTGTGGCTCGACGCACGCCGAGCGCCTCAGATGCCCGACGACGAGGGCGTCGTCATCCTGCTGACGGATCTCCGTAAATTCAACATGCCGTTGACCGGACTGAACGGCGACTGGGGGGTTCCGCCGAAGGAGGTCGCCATTCGAACGCAGGCGATTCGTGGCATCGGCAAGACGCTCTGGGCCGACCTGCGGTTGGCACTTATTGAAGACGATCAAGAGCGGGCGATGGAAGTGATCGTGGTGATGGCGAACCTTCCGCGGATCGCTCACGGATACGACGGATCCGATCGCGGCCTGATCGCAACACTTGCCACTGCAGATTGCTTCGGGTGGGGGCTCACCGACCTGACGCGGTCCGGCGAGGACATCAAGCCGACGGCCGAGCAATGCGAGCAACTTCGCAAGGCGGCGTCGTGGCTCGAAGAGGACAATACCTTCGATGTCTCGATGGACGATCCGAATCAGCAGCGGGTGATGGAACGATTCCTGACCGAGACTCGGCCAAGACTTCGCAGCCAGGTGGCTGCATTGTGCGACTGAGTCGGGCCTTCATCGAGACTGCTTCCGTTGCCCGTTCGCAGGCGTGACGGGACGTCCTTCAAGTCGATCAGATCGATCCCAGACCCTCGCCCCATGACTCCGGCGTATCGAGATCCAGGTGGATGCCAGGATCATCGACCTCGACCGCGAGGACACTGGTATTCGGGAGTTCACGCGCGGATCGAAGCCCGTCAGCGAGTGGTTCATCGAGGATCCGCCGGCCGAGGGTCGAGGAGAGCACGATCGGGTGTCCGCCACGGCCTTCGCTTCGAGGGTGAACGAAATCAAATCGCCTCGCATCCTCATCAAGCAGTCGCTCGATGGTGATATCCCGAACCGCCGGGTGATCGGAGAGGTGCAGGAGGATCCGTGAAGCGCCGGTATTGAGTGCCGCCTCGATTCCGGTGCGAGCGGATTCGAGCATCGAGCCTTCGGGATCCACGTCGAGGAAGGTTGCCGCCCGTTCTCCAAGCGACTTCCGGATGGCCGGTGCATGGAGTCCGACCGTGATGAACACCAAACCCACATGGCGAGAGATGGTGTCGTGAGCCGCCGCCACCACCGTGGTTGGTCGGCCATCGCGAACCCAGGGGAGCGTCTGCTTGCAGCGTCCCATGCGGGCGGAGCGGCCTCCAGCGAGAAGAACGCCGACCACTCCGGGCTGCTGGTCCGGCGTGGTCACGCCGACTCGAAACAACCGCGCCCACCGCTGCAGGAGTCGGGGGTCACGCCGTTTCGATCCGGTCCGAGTTCATCCTGAGTCAGTACGCACCAGAAACACCGGGTGGTGCTCGAATCATCGACGAGCCCCCGGTGCATGTGCTCGGTCATCACATACATGTTCTTGTGTCGGAGGTTCACACAGGTCTCAATCAGGTTCAGTCGAACCGGTTCGTCCGTGGATGCATCACTCATGCGTCACCTCCTCGAGCCGTACCGGCAGAATGTGCGGCGGCGGCTACCGCCCGTCGAATCGCCACCGGGAGCAGTGTCATCTTGTAGGCCGTTCCCGGGAGGGGATCGGCGCCATCCACCGAAATTTCGCACGCGGCTCGGATTCGAGCTTCATCGTGAATCGAGAGTCCGGCCAATGCCGCATCGACCTGTGGCAGCGGATGCGGACGAGGCGCCACGGCGCCGGCACAGGTTCGTGCAGACTTGATCACGTCGCCGTCGAGATCGAGAACGGCATAACCGGAGACCATCGGCCAGTCGAAGGATTGCTTCTGCTTCAACGCAATGAAGGCCGAATTCGGAGCGGATTTGAAACGAATGCCGGTGATGATTTCGGCCGGCGAGAGCACGCTGGCCGAACGCCAGTCGACGGCCGGATCGGCGTACAGATCCCGGATCGGGATTCGAGTTCGATCGCCTCCGACGACCTCCACCTCTCCGTCGAGTACGAATAGGGCTGGAGCAAGATTCGAAGGATGGACCATGAGACAAGGGCCGTCCTGAAAGATCACATGAAATCGGTGATCGCCTTCTCGGGCGGGGCAGTCATCGCCGGTCTTCCGCAGGCAGTCGAACTGCGACATCCGCCAGTACCAGCATCGGGTTTCCTGCAGGAGATTTCCGGCGACGGTCGCGACATTGCGAACCTGAGGCGTGGCAGCGCTGCCCGATGCGGCCCCAAGGATCGGCGCGGACTTCCGGAGTTCCTCGGACTCCGCGACCATGGCCAAGGTGACTCTTCCACCGATTCGGCCGGCGTCGATCGCATCAAGCGTCGGATCATCGATACGGGTGAGATCGACGACCAGATCGGGCCGTTCGAGGCCCTCCTTCATCCGGTCGAGCAGGTCCATGCCGCCGCTTTTTAGGACCGGCAACGCAAAGTCGCCGTTCGGTACGGCAAGCGCGGAAGCGTCGGTCGTGTTTCTGGGACTGGTGTAGGCGAAAGGGTTCATGCCCGATTCTCCAGGTCGGCGTTTCTGGGTGCCGCGGCCACCACACGCTCCGCCATCGGTTCGGCGAGCGCGGCGAGCACTCGATCCGGTCGAAGCGGGAGGTCGCGAACGGGACGTCCGATTGCGTTGAAGACGGCATTCGCGATCGCCGCGGCGGTGGGGACCACCGGAGGTTCGCCGAGGGCGCGAACGCCGGTCTGATCATCTCGCCAAAGCACCGGGACGATTCGCGGGCAGTCCTCGGATCCCAGGATTTTGTAGTTCTCGAAGTTCGCGTTCAGGACGGCGCCGGTGCCCGGGTCGAGAACCTGTTCTTCGAAAAGCGCGTAGCTCGTTCCTTGAATGACCCCGCCCATGATCTGGCTCTCTGCAGTCTTTCGGACCAGAGGGAGTCCGCAGGACTGAATGGCGATCACGTCGCGGACGAAGATCTGGCCGGTCTCGCAGTCGACTTCGACGCGAGCCGCTTGAACGCCCTCAGAAGATCCCTCGCCCCAGTGTGCACTCGCCTGTCCATCGAATTCTCCGGTCACGGAGACCGGTTCGGAGAGTCGCCGGCACGCGTCTTCCCAACGAATGACTTTCCGGCCGCCTTCCATGATCACGCCGTCGTCGATGGTCAGTCTGTCGGCGTCGAGTTTCTCTCGTTCCGCGACCCCCGCCAGAATGCGTTCGCGGGCGAGGTCGGCCGCAGCCATTGCCGCGGGTGCCGTGCTTGGCGTGCAGACTGATCCGCCCGATGCCGGGCCGGCAGGAAGCATTGAATTGCCGATCGCAACCGAGATGTTCGCGAGTGGAACGCCGATGCGAGCGGCCACGAGGGCGGCCATCGCCGTCCGTTGTCCGGTTCCGATGTCCTGTGTGCCGGTCCTCACTTCGAGATGTCCATCGGGATGAACGACGACTTCAATCTTGGCGGGCGCTCGGCCTTTGCCCCAGTGGCAGGTTCCGATGCCGTATCCCGTTCGCATCGTGCCGGTCTGGGATCCAGTGTCCGCCCGATTCTCCCAACCGATCAGATCCGCCGCCACGTCGTACATTCGTTGGCGACGCTCGGAGTCGTCAAGCCGACGTCGGAGGGCAAGGGGATCCAGCCCGCACCGATGAGCGATCTCATCGATCAGGAGTTCCTCGACGAAGGCGCCTTGGGGGCATCCGGGGGCCCGCATCGCTCGGGGGCCTCCGGCGTTGAACTGGATATCCTGGTGGTTTGGGCTGTCGAGGGTTCCGAATTCGAATCGCCCACTGGGAACCCGGGCGCCGCCGCCGCGTCGTGAGACGCCGGTTCCGCCAAACGTTTCGAAGCGAGCGCCGCGAATCGTGCCGTCGGCATCGTGGCCGAGGCGAACCTTACAGAGAAGCGAAGGGCGGTTTCCGGTATCCAGATGTTCTTCCTCGCGATCGCAGAAGGAGTAGACAGCTTCGCCCGAAGTCTTGGCGGCGAGCCCTCCGGCCGCACCTTCCTTGCCGATCTGGAACTTCGAGCCGAATCCGCCGCCAACGTGTTCGCAGTCGATGATGATCTTCGATCGCGGCTTGCCGAGGAAGCGGCCGATCTGATCGGCGACGACGAAGGTGCCTTGGGTGGAGGCATGGACGATCGAATTTTCGCCGTCAGGTTCGATCATCAGACCGTGGGTCTCTAGCGAGGAGTGGGTCTGCACCGGCGTCGAGTACGTGGCTTCAAAGGTGAACGCTGCATCGTCGATTGCCTTGGCGGTCTCTGCGGATGGATCTCCCATCGGCGCTCGGGCCTTCTCGTCGTCGAGTATTCCGGTCTTGCAGTCCAAACGGGTCCACGTCGCATCCAGCGCCTGGAGGCCTCGCTCCAGAGCTCGCCTATTTCGGGCCACGACGTATCCGATGGAATCGCCGTGGTATTCGCCCGCGTCTCCGGATACCACGACTTCGACGACACCTGGCGTGGCGAGTGCCGCATCACGATCAAGTGAATCGAGTGAGGCGCGTCCCCAAGGGCAGCGAATCAACCTCACCCAGAGCATGTCTTTCTTGATCTGGTCCCGTCCGTATCGGGCGGCACCGGTCGCCTTCTCGAGGCCGTCGAGTCGGGTCGCGTGATCCGCGACCGACTGACCTGCGTTGATCGCTCGGAGATCTCGTGGTGGTTGGCTCATGCTCGTTCTCCCGAAGCGGAGCGGCCGCGATCGGTCGGCTCTTCGACCGGCTCCTGCCCACTGGCCACGAGCACCGCGTTGAAGATGTTCGGGTAGGTGCCGCAACGGCAGAGATTTCCCGATAACGCGGCGCGAATCTCATCGAGGTTCGGTCGGGGGTTTTGTATCAGTAGCGCTTTGGCCGCCGTGACCACGCCCGGCGTGCAGAAGCCACACTGCATGGCGTCAAACTCCGCCATCGCCATTTGAAGCGGATCGGGAGCATCGACCGAGCCGATGCCTTCTACCGTCGTGATCTTCCTGTCGGTCGCATCGAGTGCCAGCATCATGCAACTCGCCACCGGTCGTTCATCGAGCAACACCGTGCATCCCCCGCAGGCGGCTCGGTCGCAGACTTCCTTCGGGCCTGTGACATCGCATTGCTCGCGGAGCGCCTCGAGCAGCGTCGTGGCGGGCTCGGCGACGAAGTCGAGTTGCCTTCCATTGACTTGAAGCGAGGTCTTCGCAGGCAGGGGACCGATGATGGTCGGTCCTCCGCCGTTCATGACGGCATCGGCATTCGCCGCCTGGCGCTCGGCAGCGGCGGTGGCGGCGGAGATACCGATCGTCTGCAGGAAGAGGCGACGAGAGACGTTGCTCTTTCGAGATGATCCAGATGATCCAGATGATCCAGATGATCCAGATGATCCAGATGATCCAGATGATCCA
>CALFOM010000199.1 GCA_937919685.1 uncultured Phycisphaera sp. | reverse complement strand
AAGAACCGGCTTTCTGGCGCCTCCGGAGAGACCCAAAGCGACGGGCCTTCGGGCCGCCGTCGGGTTCCAACCGGGCCTCCGGTATGTGGCGGAGACCACCAAAATGGCCGATGTAGCACTACATCACCATGCCGGACGACCGCCGGTCACGGATCGCACACATGCCCATCGATTTTCTCAAACTCATGCGGCCTCAGGACTGGGTGAAGAGCATCTTCATCCTGCCGGCGATCATCTTCTCGATTCCCGGTCTCGACCCGGCGGAGCGTGCGTCGGTCCTTCCCGAGTGGATGTCTGCGACGGCGTTGACGGTCATCGGCTTTAGCCTTCTGGCCTCGGGCTTCTATGCCATCAACGATTCGATGGACGTCGAACTCGACCGCCGACATCCGCGGAAGTGCCACCGGCCGATCGCAGCGGGGCGAATCACTCCGGCCGCGGGCGTTCGCTTCGGACTGATTCTGGTGATCATTGGAACTCTGATCGGGTTTTACGTGGATCGGGCGGTCGGTGGGGTGATGGTCGCTTATCTGATCCTGCAGTTCGCCTATAACGCGGGGCTCAAACGGATCGCCATCGTTGACGCGGTGGTGCTTGCGACCGGATTCGGCATGCGTGCGACGGTCGGGGCCTTTGCCATCGATCGTCCAGTCTCTACGTGGCTACTCGGGTGTGTGTTCTTTCTCACGCTCTACCTCGCCTTCATCAAGCGGATGTGCGACCTCGCGGCCGCTCGCGAAGCCAGCACTGGCTGGAAGAGTCCCGCGGGCTACGAAGATCGATTCGAACTCAATTGGTTGCTGGGTATGAGTGGGGTGACCGTCGTACTCAGCTGGGTGCTCTACGGCCTGAGCTCGCACGCGGTGAATCTGTTCGAAGGCCGGGCGGCGGGGTTTGCGCTGCTCACGCCGTTCGTGCTCATCGTGGTGCACCGGTTCTATCGCCGGGCCAATCGTGGCGAACGTGACAGCCCACTCGCGGCGATGAAGGAAGATCCGGTCATTCTGATTTCCTTGTTCCTGTTTACCGCGGGCCTTCTGGCGTGTCTCTACGTACCGGCGGTCGAAGATCTTCTGGCGCGGCTCATCTATCCAGACGCTCGTCTCGGCGGCGGAGCCTCATGAGCGATCGTGGTGGGCGACGGGGAACGTTTGCGCCAGTGGCACTTCTGCTGGGCTTTCTTTTGGTCACCATGGGGCCGGTCCTTGCAGGTCTTGATGACTTTCCATCGAAGAGCATCGATCAGGACCGCAACCACATCCCGGTGATTCGAGCCTTTGCCGCGTCTCTCCCGGACATCAATCTGCTGGACTACGACAGTGCGACCACGCCCGGGATGCACGTCGTTCTGGCCCTGATGGTTCGGGCGGGGTTCGACAGCGAGACGTCACTGCAACTGGCGAGTTGCCTCTTTGGAGCCGCGCTCGTACTCGTGGCCTGGTGGTTCGCCGCCTGGGTGGTGTCTCGTTGGACGGCGGTCGCGTGTGTTCTGCCGCTCGCCGCATCTCCGTACGTCCTGGGCAATTCGATCTGGGTGATGACCGACAATCTGTCGCTGGCACTGGTGGCCGTGATCATCGGGCTCTCGCTTTTTCGATCACCAAGCGGACCCCGAAGCGCTCTGTCAGGCGTCATGCTGGTGCTCGCGGTGCTGGTGCGGCAGATCAATCTGTGGGCCTGTGCGGTGGCTGGTGTCGCGACCTTGCTCGGGCTTGACCCGATACGACGCCGTCTGCCGTTTCGCGACGCGCTTGATCGCCGTCGCGATGCGGTTCCGAGTGTGATCTTTGGAATTTTCGTGGTCATGACGGTCGCCGTTCTGGGTTGGTTCTTCTCCTTGTGGGGGGGGCTGGTGCCGCCTCGCTTTCAGGCCGGAGGTGATGGCGCTGCGAGCCATGCGGGCGGTGGGAACGCCGCGGTGGCGCCGTACGTCCTGACGCTCTTCTTCGTCTACGCCAGCCTACCCCTCTTCGTCCTTCTGCCGAACTGGACTCGAGACCGGCGCATTCGCGCCATCGCGATTGCTGGCGCGGTGATCGGACTCGGCTTGGGCTTGGTGTTGGAATCCGCACCGGGAATCGACGTGGGTCGGAATGGCGGGTGGCTCTGGACGTTCGCGGCCCGAACGCCGGAGTTCGCCGGTCGATCCTCGATGCTGATCATCGGAAGCATGTGCGGCGGTGCGGCCGCCGGTGCCGCGTTCGGCCTGCTGGTCGCCGCGGGCCGTACCCGTATGGCGGTGCTGGGGTTGGGGTTCGCCCTGTCCTTCGTCGTCGCCTCTTCAGCCAATGCCCAGGCCTTCCAGCGGTACTTTGACCCCCCGGTGCTGCTCGCCCTGGGGTGGTGCCTCGCCGGGTTCGCCGGGGCGAGAACGAGTGCCGGAACGATCTCTTCTCGACACGTGGCAATCGCAGCCCTGTCGTCGTTCGCCATGCAGGCATGCTTCGCCGGTTTGACGCTTTACCGCCCGCTGCTGTCGGGCGGCTGATGGCATGATCATGCTTGATCATGCTTGATCATGCTTGATCATTCCCGGTCATGCCATTCGGATTACTTCTTGGGTTTGAACATACGGAAGAGCTTGGTGAGCGGGTCGTAAAACTCGTCCACCACCCGTTCCTTGAGCGGAATGATCGCGTTGTCGGTGATCTTGATGTGCTCCGGGCAGACCACGGTGCAGCATTTCGTAATGTTGCAGTATCCGATGCCCTGGGCCTTCTTGAGATCGGCGACCCGGTCCTCGGTGTCGAGGGGATGCATCTCAAGTGCTGCCGAGTAGACGAAGTGCCGGGGACCGATGAACTCTTCGTGCTTATGGTGGTCACGCAGGACGTGGCAGACGTCTTGACAGAGGAAGCACTCGATGCACTTGCGGAATTCCTGTACCCGCTCGACGTCTTCCTGCTTCATGTTCCAGGTGCCGTCGGCGTTGTCAGGCTTTCGGGGCTTGAACGGCTTGATCGACTTCTTCGCTCGGTAGTTGAAGGAGACGTCAGTGACCAGATCTCGGACGTGCGGGAAGGCCCGCATCGGTTCTACGGTGACCGGCTGGGATAGATCGAGATCCTCAAGCCTAGTCATGCACATCAGTCGTGGCATGCCGTTGATCTCAGCCGAGCACGAGCCGCACTTGCCGGCTTTGCAGTTCCATCGGACCGCGAGATCCGAGGCGCCTTCGTATTGGATCTGATGAACGGCATCAAGGACGACCATGCCTTCGCCGATTTCAATTTCGTAGTCCGCAGGCGTCAGGTCGCCTCCGCTGCCACGGCTGATTCGAAAAGTCGCTTTGCTCATCGCTGGTTCTCCTCGATGATCCCTTGGAGATCGCTTCGGATGGCGGGGATCTCGGACTCGCGTCTGGTCATCGTCCCGTCCGCACCCTTCTGGATGATGGTGTTCCACTTTCCGTGTTCCGGGCACTTCTCCGGGTAATCATCGTGATAATGGCCGCCTCTTGATTCCTTCCGATCGATGGCGCTCATCAGGATCATTTCGCTGCACGCCAGGAGCGGCTTGAGATCGAGTGCGGTGTTCCATCCGGGATTGAAGTCTCGGTTGCTCTGAACACCGCAAGTGGCGGCTCTGGCCTTGAGGCGCTGGAGCTCTTCGAGTCCTTCGGCCATCTCGGCGTGGGTTCTCACGATACCGGCCTTCGCCTGCATCATCTCCTGAAGCGCCTGCTGGATCTGGAAGGGATTTTCACCGGTGTCGCCGCGTTCGAAGGGTGCGAGCGTCTCTTGCGTGATGTCCTGGACCTGTCCTTCATCGATGGTCGGCATGTCATGAGCGGAGGCATACTCGGCGGCGTATTGGCCGGCCCGCTTTCCAAAGACCACAAGGTCGCTCAGTGAGTTGCCACCGAGCCGGTTGGCGCCGTGAAGGCCGCCAGCGCATTCGCCCGCGGCGAAGAGTCCGGGCACCGTGGACATCTGAGTATCTGCATCCACTTTGATCCCACCCATCACGTAGTGCGTGGTGGGGCCGACTTCCATCGACTCCTTCGTGATGTCGACGCCCGCCAGCTCCTTGAACTGGTGATACATGCTCGGGAGCTTCTTCTTGATGTGCCCTTCGGCATCCTTGATGTGTTCCTTGATCCAGTGGATGTTCAGGAACACGCCGCCGTGCGGAGAGCCTCGGCCCTCCTTGATCTCTCGGATGATGCATCGTGCGACGTGGTCACGGGTGAGCAGTTCAGGCGGTCTTCGGGCTTGTTTGTCGCCCGTGATGTATCTCCAGCCTTCCTCTTCATTATCAGAGGTCTGGTGGCTGTACGCGTCGGGGATGTCGTCGAACATGAAGCGTCGGCCTTCACTGTTCTGGAGAATCCCGCCTTCACCCCGAACCCCTTCCGTCACCAGGATTCCTCGAACCGACGGGGGCCAGACCATGCCGGTCGGGTGGAACTGGAGGAACTCCATGTCCCGCATTTCCGCCCCGGCGTGATAGGCGAGGGCATGTCCGTCTCCGGTGCCTTCCCATGAATTCGATGTGATCTTGTAGCAACGGCCCAGTCCGCCGGTGGCCAAGATGACTGCCTTGGCCCGGAAGAGGTGGAACGTGCCGTGATTCCGTTCGTAGGCGAACGCGCCTGCGACCCGCCCGCCATCCATGAGCAGATCGACGACGGTGTATTCCATGAAGACCTCGAAGCCTTGATGGATCCCGTGATCCTGCAGGGTTCGAATCATCTCAAGGCCCGTTCGGTCGCCGACGTGAGCGAGTCGTCGGTACTTGTGACCGCCGAAGTTCCGCTGGTTAATCCGGCCTTCCGGAGTTCGATCGAATACGGCGCCCCAGGCTTCGAGTTCGTTCACGCGATCGGCGGCCTCCTTGGCATGGAGCTCGGCCATGCGGGAGTTGTTGAGGTACATGCCGCCTCGCATGGTGTCCGCGAAGTGTGTGGACCATGAATCACGATCGTCCGCATTTCCCAGTGCAGCGGCCATGCCGCCTTCGGCCATGACGGTGTGCGCCTTGCCGAGCAGTGACTTACAGATCAGTGCGACCTTGGTGCCGTTTCCGCTCGCCTCGATGGCGGCACGAAGGCCTGCACCCCCGGCGCCGATGACGAGCACGTCGAATTCGTGCGTGGTGTAACCGTTCATGATCAGAAGAACCTCGGGTCGGACCAGATGCCGGCAGCGCACATCCGGATGTAGAAGTCGGTGAAGCCCACCCAGAACAAGCTGATCCAGGCCCACATCATGTGCTTGCCGTTGAGGCCGCTGACACATGAGTAGGTCTTGCCGATTGGTCCAGAACAGGTGCCGCAGTCCTTACGTCCGCCAACCAGATGGCGAAGCGAATGACAGCCGCAGGTGTAGCAGCCGAGGAAGATCGCGTTGCAGAGCATGATCACCGAACCGAGACCGATTCCGAAGTGGCCGATCCCGTCGATATCGGTAAACCAGAACGCCTTCATCGCGTCCCAGAGCAGGATAATGATGAAGATCAGCGCGACATACAGGAAGTAGCGGTGGATGTTCTGAAAGATCAAAGGGAATTTCTGCTCGCCCCGATAGCCCTTGCGTGGTTCACCGACGCCGCAGTTGACCGGGTCAAGCCAGAACGACTTGTAGTAGGCCCCGCGATAGTAATAGCAGGTGAATCGGAAACCGCCGGGTGCCCAGAGGATAAAGAATGCCGCGGAGAACGGCATCCAGCCGGGCCACCAAGGAGGACGACCGCCCTCGGGGACCACGGAGATCAGCGGATGGGCTTCGGCGACTCCGAAGAGGAGCGGGGAATAGAACGGTGAGATGTAGTCCGCACCATCGACGCCGTAGAAGTAGTTCGTTCCCTGAAATGCGGCCCAGGTGGAATACACCACAAACGCGCCGAAGCCGAGAAACACCAGCAGTGGTTTGAGCCACCATCGATCCGTTCGGGTGGTCTTTCCGAAGGCTCGTTGCTGGGGCAGTGGAATTTTTGTTCCCGTGGTCGTCATAGTGGAGCGGATCTCCGTCGAATGGCCGGTTGGAAAGAGGAATCCGAGTGGCCTGGTGCAGAGGGGGGAAAGGGCGGCGTGAAGTCACTTCGAACGACTGGAATCGGATCGTGAAGGATCCGAACTGCAATACCGGTTCACAACCGGCCGAAACTCACGGTTCCTCGATGCGGAGATTCGGAATGTCGGCGGGATTTCCGCCTGTGGGGATGCCGTCTGGCCCGACCCCTGCCGCGGCCTGCTGGGCGACGAGTTGAGCGATCTGGACGAATCGCGATCGAAGTTCGTTCAGAATGTTGCTGAGTTCGCCGGCTTCCTCATCAGAGATGTTTCCGACGGTCTTTTCTTCGAGAATCGCCAGGAGGTCGATCGCGAACTTCGCACCTGGAAGATCGATGACCACGCCGCCGGTCTGGGGATCGGTGTAGGCGCCGAGGCCCATGATCGCCTGCGAGGCGAGCACGCCCATCAGGCCCTTGAAATCGGCGGGCGGGAGTTCGAGGCCCAGAGGGGCATTCGGATCCGGCGGAAGGTCGCTTTTTGGAGCTTCCTTCTTCGCCGAAACTTCGACGAGTCGTTGCTTTTCGGCCTGTGCTTCGGCCTTCCAGTCGCTGTCGACAAGAATGCGAGGGGTGTCGTCGGACATCGGGTACCTCCGCGATCGCGGACTGGGGCCCGAATCTTCGGGCCGGGGGGGAAAAGGCGATGGCCACGGGACGAATTCCGAGGCCGAGCGAGTCGAGGATTGTACGCGGCTCAGGTGTTCGACGGGCGGGTTCCGTGCTGGTTAGCATGCGAACGTGACCTTGATTTTGCCTTCCCATCCCGCCCCGAAGCTCTCAAGCTCCAAGTCCCGACAAGTCGTGTCGTCACTGGCGTATGGGTTACTGGCGGGAATCGTTCCACTCGTGGTTCTCGGATGTGGGCCTCGGATCAATTCGCAGCCGATCAAACCGGTCGACCCGACCGACCTGACGAGTGCTTCGCCGATGCAAGGTGAGGTATCCCCGCTCGATGCCGCTTCTGAAGCGGAGGGAACGCTCGGAATTGTCCAGGAGACCGAAACGGTTGAGATTGACGGGCGATCCTTCACCGAAGGGCGGGAAGTGCTCACCGACGGGTCGGAAATCGAGGCCACCCGTGAAATTCGGGACGTGGATCTTCCGGTGGGTGTTCCCTACCCGATCGAGAGCCTCGTGGGCCAGATCAATGGTCGTCCCGTCTACGCCGAGGAGTTTCTTCTTCCCCTCGAGGACCGGATTCTCAGGATTGTGTCCGAGCAGCCGTTGGCGAATGCGGCACGCGACATCGACATGCTGGTGGTCCGGAGATTTCGCGAGTTCGTCGATTCCGAGTTGATCATCGCCGAAGCGGAAAGCAAATTGAGCGTCGATCAGCAACAGGGGGTGCTGGCATGGCTTCGCTCGGTTCAAGAAGACACGATCGCGGGCCGTGGGGGAACGCGTGATACGGCGTCCGCGAGCATCGAGGAGGAGTTCGGGTTGAGCTTCGAGGAGTTCCTCGCAGAGCGAAGGAGCGTGGCACTGGCGGGCGATCTGCTTCGAAAGCGGGTGCAACCTCGGGCCATCGTCTCCTGGCGAGACATCGAACAGGCCTATCGTCGAAATTATGCCTTGTTCAATCCGCGGCCGGTGCTTCGAATCGGCCGGATTCGTTTCAACAGCGAGCGTGAAGCAGAGAAGATCAAGCAGGTCGAGACGCTGATCGCCGACGGTGGGGACTTGGCGTCAATCTGTTTGGCGATGGAGATTCCCGAAGAGGGCTTCTGGCTCGAGATGGAACTTCCGAAGGACGGCCTCGCCGGGACAAGCCTGATCGGTGCGGTGAAGAGTCGGCTCGAGGGGCTTGAGCCCGGACAGTTGAGCGAGCCATGGGCTCAGACGTCGTTTGTCTCGTGGTTCTCGGTTCTGAGCATCGAACGGCCACCGGGACGAACGATCTACGAGCCGTCCGTACAGTTCGCGCTCGAAAGCGAACTGTCGAACGTTCGTTTGATGCAGGAACAGGAGCGGTACCTCGACAGCCTCAAGGATCGATGGGTCTCCGCGGACATCGAGGAGATGCGCCGCCGGCTGCTGGCCATCGCGCGGCTTCGATACCTCGTCAGGTAGCCCAAGGCCTCGAATGGCTGGCGTCATGAGGCGTCATGAGGCACCGAGGCGTCATGAGGCGTCATGAGGCGCCGACGCACCGACGCACCGTGAGCCACCAACGCACCACGAGGCACCGAGGCGTCCTTCATACTTCAAAGATCCGAATCTCCGGCGGCGTGTTCAGGAGACC
>CALFOM010000198.1 GCA_937919685.1 uncultured Phycisphaera sp. | reverse complement strand
CCAACCGATCATCAGCGAGATCGAAGGTCAGGCCTGTTCGGCCAGCCAATTTTCGACCCACTTGATGTCGAAATTGGCCGTCTTGAATTCCGGCCGATCGAGCATTCGTCGGTGAAGCCCGATCGTTGTCTTCATTGGGCCGATCCGGAACTGACGAAGGGCTTCCTGCATCCTCGCGATCGCTTGGTCGCGGGTCGGTGCGTGCACGATCAACTTGCCGATCATCGAGTCGTAGTTGGGAGGGATTCGATATCCCGCCCGGGCGTGCGAGTCGACCCGGACGCCAAGACCACCCGGCGGATCGAAGGTCTCGATTAGACCCGCCTGAGGCATGAAGTTTCGATCGGGGTCCTCGGCATTGATCCGGCACTCGATCGCATGACCATTCACCTTGATCTGATCCTGGCTGACCGAAAGTGGTTCGCCAGCGGCCACCCGGATCTGCTCCTGCACGATGTCGATCCCGGTGATCATCTCGGTGACGGGATGCTCGACCTGAACCCGTGTATTGACCTCGAGCATGTAGAAATCCTGATGTTCGTCCATCAGGAATTCCACCGTCGCCGCCCCGCCGTAGTTCGCTGCTCCAATCAGACGAGCCGCGCTCTCGCACACCAGATCCCGCTTCGCCCGGTCAACGTTTGGGGCTGGCGCCTCCTCGATCAGTTTCTGATGACGACGCTGGCTGGTGCAGTCGCGTTCAAAGAGATGGACTGCCCCGCCTTGTCCATCCCCGATGGTCTGCACTTCGAAGTGACGCGCCTTCGCGAGGTACTTCTCGATGTAGACGCTGCCGTTGCCAAATGCGGCGGATGCTTCTTGAGCAGCACTCTCGATCGCATCCATCAGACCGGCTTCGTTCTCGACCACCCGCATACCACGCCCGCCACCTCCGGCGGAAGCCTTGACGATGACGGGATAACCGACTTCTTCGGCAACCTGCCTCGCTTCTTCGGGATCATCGATTTCACCTTCGGTGCCGGGAAAGACCGGCGTACCGGCCTTTCTCGCCATTCGCTTGCAGGAGACCTTGTCACCGAGGAGCGCCATCGCTTCAGGACTTGGACCGATGAAGGCAATCTCGCAATCGCGACAGACGGTGGCGAATTCCGCGTTCTCCGCAAGGAATCCATAGCCAGGGTGAATCGCGTCTGCCTTGGCGCATTCCGCCGCCGAGATGATGCGATCGATCCGGAGATAACTGTCCGCGGCGGGACCGGGCCCGATACAGATCGACTCGTCGGCCCATTCCAGCCACGGCCCGTCGGCATCTGCCGTCGAGTGAACGCAGACCGTCGAGATGCCAAGCTCCCGGCACGCTCGAATGACCCGCAAGGCAATCTCGCCGCGGTTAGCGATTAGAATTCGATCAAACATGACGGGTCTCTCACTCCGGCTTGACGAGAATCAACGGTTGTCCGAATTCCACCGCATCGCCGTTCTGAACCAGAATCCTTGCGACGGTACCGCTTTGCTCCGCCTTGATCTCGTTGAAAATCTTCATCGCTTCGATCAAGCAGATCACGCTCTCATCACCGATGGAATCACCGATGTTGAGAAATGATGGCTTGTCCGGGCTCGGCTTGGAGTAATAGGTTCCCACCATCGGACTCTCGATGGCAATAAGCCCCTCGTCCGCCGCGACTTCAGGGGCAATCGCGACCGGCGAACCAGGAGCCGCGGCAACCACAGGTGCCGCCAATACCGGGGCCTGAGTCACCACGGGTGCGGCATTGGAGCCGCCCCGCTTCACCGAGACCTGCTGCTGTTCGTCGCGAAGGTCCAACTCCGTCAGGTCATTGGCGACCATCAAGCGGACCAACTCCTTCAACTTCCGAATATCAATCATCAATCGCCTCCAACGGCGGTGCGGACGGGTTTACGGAAGTTGAAATATAGCAGGATCTGACCAATTTAAGTTGATCAAGAGCCGAACCGTCGTGATTATGCATCGTTCTCCCGCGCGGAGCCAAATCGGAATCACCTCTGAGCGGCCATCCGAATTCAGTGACCGGAGGGCGACCGAAGGCCGACCGGAGGCTGGAGCAGTTCGGCCATCAAGACCGCCTGCTTGAAGTTCCCGCGATTTCGAAGCCGTCGAGCCAGCAAAGAAGCCGTCCGACCGGATGTGGAGACGTTCCCACCGGCCGATCCAGCCACCTCCAATGCACTCTTCGGCACGATGTTCTTCGCCGCAGATTTCGACCTGGAGTCGGCACCAAACGCCACCGAGGGTTTGATTCGATCCGCCACGGCGCCTCGCTCTGAAATCGGCCGCCGTGGTTCGGAACGTGACTGGTGCAAGGGCTTGCGTGCGTCGGATGATCCTCGTCGTGCTGCAGCCGCGGGCTGCGTCGCGACCGAGACCACGACGGGCGGCGGGACCACGGAGGGCGTGGGCGGCGGTGCGGAACTTGGAACGCCGAGTGCCCCACTCATCCGGCTTCGAAGAATTTCGATGCGCTTTCGGCGAAGTTCTTCAAGCCGAGATCCACCGCTCGAAGACCGTCCGGGAGGCTTCTCAGAAACCGTTGCGACGGCCTGCCGAGCCCCGGTCATTCGCTGGTTATTCGATTCAGACGTGGCACGCCGAGCGTCACGAGGAGACGGGGAACCGGACTTCACCGGCGTACCACCAAGTTTCGCAGTCGCTTCAGCCTTCTTCCGCTTTTCGGCCATCTTGGCCAATCCGCCGACGACAGCCTGAAGCAGTGCGATCCCAACGAAGATCCAAAAGGTGGTGCCCACGAACAGAATGCTACACCACGGGGCAGATGAGTGCTGCAAATCGCCATCGACACTCGATGTTCCGAATTTTGCCATGATGCCGCGACACATCACCCGCCCTAGACCGAGAAGGAGCACCTTGCTTTGAAAGGAGATTCCCAGCCCATCGCTCGAGATATGCGACAGGAATTGGAAGCGCACTCCATCTGGTCTCTTCCTCCAACCCTGATCTTGTTCACGATCCTCGTCGCAGACCGCACCCTTCGGGCCCGCTTCGAGGCGGACGTTCCCGGTGTCTTGGTTGAATTCGGCATGAAATCACCGAAGCACCTCGTCGGACTCAGCGAGCGACTCTGCCCCGTCATGCCGCGAATCCCGACGGACGTCGAGGTCGCCGAGGACATTCGACATCCTTTCTGGGAGAAATGGCTTGATGGCGCCATTCCCCAACTCGACAACTTCGGCGCGCGGGCCCAACTGCTCCCGGACCGCGAGAAGATTTCAGCTGAAGATTGGAACTGGCTGATCACCCATGCCAAACGCATCATCCAAGAGAAATCTTCGGCCATCGAATTGAAAGAGATCAAGGCTAAAAAGCCACGGCGAACACGCCCGGCCGAGCGAAGCTTCCATCTCATCAACGTGAGCCTGCCGAAGTGCGGGTCGGCGTGGTTGACGTCACTCTTCGGCAACTTTCGAGCGGCGCACGAGTTCGAGCATGAAAGGACAAACACCAAGATCCTGAATTGGCGGAACGAACTCATCAGCGATGAAGAACTTGTCTCATTCATCCGATCGAGAGACGGAATCCGACTCGATGTCGACTCCTGCACGTCCATGCACCTGATTGCGGGCTCGCTGGCCGACTGGTTCCCCGAGAGGCCAAATTCTTTTATTCCCACCGCGAATTCTCTCAATGGGCCACCTCTTGGATCGCCATGCTCCATCAGGAGTCGACTCGAGCCTC
>CALFOM010000197.1 GCA_937919685.1 uncultured Phycisphaera sp. | reverse complement strand
CCTCGAAGGAAGCGATCGGGCTTATGACAGGGTATCTGCCTGACCAATCGGGGAAGGTCTCTTTGAATTCCGAGCGGCTCTTTCGGACGGGGATCGAGAGAATCAGCAATTCTGCATCCCCGATGCGAGCAACCTCCATCATGCGTGAGAGAATCGCAAGACTGAGCGCTTCTTGAGCGGTCGGACCTTCGGGCTCGATGCCGCTGGGCGAGTCGTTGGAGCCCTTGCTTTCGCGAGATCTGAGCATGGCAAGAATTTGCTTGGCCTTGCTGCCAGCCATGTCGCGAATGAGGTTGTAGAGATGGCTTTCTCCTGCCATCCATCGATACAAACTGAAGGAAAAGAGAAACTCCCGAACCTTCACCGCTGGAAGATAGGAGTCATTAGAGCGTTGGAGGCCATCTCCTCCGAGCACGAAAAGATTGGCGCGAGTGTCATCAATCGGGTCGTTGGACGTGAAGTACTGGATGATGAGATCCGGTTCGTATTGCATCGCGGCTTTTTCAAGAACGATCAGTTCTTCCGCGGGCCCGAAGCCGGAGACTGAAAAATTGAGAATCTCGACGTTGCATTCGAGCTCGGCCTCTAGGTTCTCTTCGAGAATCTGAAGCGATGTGTCTTCGATGTTTACCCCGTAACCCATCGAGAACGAGTCACCGAGGACGGCGATTCTCCTAGTGCCTGAGGGCTTTGCGATCGCGAATTCCTGATCTGCGCGCATTCCTTGGGAATTGGTCCTGATCTCCACCGTGTATTCGGGAGTCTGGTGCCGGTACGTCTGATTCGGCATGTTCGCTCGGACACCGTGCGGTCCCGCCTTGATGTAGCGAGGCAGCATGGGAACGGGGGCGAGAAAGCGAAGAAAAAGCTCGCCGCCGACGGGAATCCAGGCCGCTCCAATGAGTACTCGCATCCACCACTTTGGTTGTTTCAAGAAATTCATGGGCGATCCTAGAATGCAAAGTAGAGAAACTCTTGCCCGCCGCGAGCAGACATTGCGAGAAGCGACATACACACGAAGATCCAGATATTCAACCGAACGAACCATGGCCAGTTCTGAAGGGGATCCTGAGTTCGCGTGATTCCCTGTGCGATTTGGAAGAGTACGAGGAACCACCCGAATTTGACGACTCCAGCGAGATCAACCCACGTGGTGGCAGAGGCAACGGGGTGAAAGAAGATGCCTTCGAGGAATGCGATGATCG
>CALFOM010000196.1 GCA_937919685.1 uncultured Phycisphaera sp. | reverse complement strand
GTCCGCGACCACACCTTGGCAATACCCGATTCAGCCACAGCCGCCGAAAGCGCCCAACACGATCGAGAGATCACCTCCGTCGACGAGGCCGTCTCCGTTGCAGTCCGCAGGCAGGTCGCCCGTGCCGTTCCACGCGATGATCACCTCGATGATGTCATCGATGTCCACGTCGCCATCCCCATCAATGTCGCCCGACCCACAGTCACAATCCTCCGAGTCCGTGCTCTGAGGATCGAATGGACAACCGTCCACGCAATCCGGCGTTCCATCTCCGTCGCTGTCGGTCTCCGAGACGTTGCACCCGCAGACGCCGGGATCGATCTTCTCTGGGTCACCGGGACAGGCATCGCAACCATCGGGCGTGCCATCGCCGTCGGTGTCGGCGATGCCGCATGGGTCATCGGTCGCCATGTATCGGGCAGTGACCCGAAGTTCCGACGCCGCACAGAAAGAGTCGATCGCCGACGATGCGATGATCGTCGTTGTCAAGGTCCCGTCCTGCAGGGCATCATTGAAGATCTCGGCCGACACCTCGAGGCCGTCGACCGAAGCCAAGCAGTCCTCGCCTACCGCGTCGAACAGAACGCCGACCTCCACCTTGCCGAACCGAACCGAGAAGTACTCATTCGCCGCGTCGAGATCCGCGACCGCGAATGCTTCGACCCAAACCATGCTCCCGGGATCCGCGAGGGGCAGATCTTCGATTGTGAAGCCGATCTCCTCGCCACCGGCAGGCGGAACCAGTGTCGGCGAGACCAGGTGCATCATCGATCCATCGTCGGGTACCACAGCGCATCGAAAATTTGCCATCACGGCGGCCGTCTCCCGGATGGTCCGAGCATTGTCAGCACCGAACTCACCGGGCAGGCCGGTCGGCGTGCCATCGTGCAGGATTTCCGGATTCGACAGACGTGGCCACCGATTCCCCGGGGCGTAGGCCATCACCGTCCGCCAGAGCGTTCCGCTGGTTCCCTGGAAACGGTGACCGGTCGAGTACGGAAACACGCCCCCCGTCGTACAACCGCCGCCGTCGCCGGGGGCGTGGCAGCAGCCTTGGTTGTGCCCGATCTCATGGGTGAATGTGAGATTTCCGAGGGCGCAAGACCACACCGTGCAGCTGAAACCCAGTTCCGGCACGGGCGATCCAACAAGATAGGCGACGCCACAGTAGAAGGGACTCGTGCCTTGCAGCAGGGCGACGAGATCGGCCCCGAGCGCGTCGCGCTCCGCGTGCACCGAATCGAGCAAGCCGTCACCGATGGTCTGGAGATGGCCGATGACATTCGCCGACGCATCCTGATCATACGCCTCCGTCTCACTGATACCCACCGCCCGCATTCGGACGTCAATTCCGCTGGTCGCGTAAACGTGATTCGAAATCGCGACCGACGCATCGGCGATCGCACGGATCGAAACTTCGCCGCCAGCTTCTATTCGAGCAGTGGGCGTCCACTTGATGAGCACGTCGAGTGTTGATCCATCATCACAGCCACCGCTGAATCGAGCGGGCGCGCCTTCAGCCCCCGCGTCGTGCGGTGGCTGAAGTACCCCGCAACCGAAGTCATCATTCGGGAGCTCGATGATTCGAAACCCCCCTGCGTCAATCGGAACCCGCTGGACACATCGGCCGTCTGGAAGCCAAGCCACGGTGACCGGCCCAAAGTCGGTTGGGATCTCGATCAATCGCCCGCTGTGGTTGGCGTCGCCTTCATCACCGTTCCCGTCGACAGCGGTCCCGGCGAATCGCCCCTCCCATGCGTACTCCGATCGAGCGGTTTCGACCGCGACAAATACCTTGCCGTCCGACAGTCGCAGACGACGCGTGTCGGTTCCGGACACCGACCGTTCGCCGCCTTCGCCCAGATCCCACGTCACCGACACCGGTCGATCGACGATCACGGCGGCCTCGCCGCGCAGGTGAAAAATTGCCGCGACCGCGGCCGCGATTGCGACCATGATCAAGGTCTTGTTTTCGTGCGAGGTGGGCGGCATGCGATCCTCCGTCGTCGGCCGGGGCCGACAGAAATGCACTGGTCGTGGATCTCTTTTATACATCGGCACGACGCGATCAACGTAAAAAACTGCCGCGGACGACGTTTTTCTCAAGTCCACCCGAAACCGCCGAGAGGGCAACGCGATCACGCAGGCGAGGCGCCGATACCGACTGGAACGGCTCGAAACCTCGTCTGCATCGAATCCGTGAACGAACGCCGAGCGGAGAATCGAGGACGTCACAGCGTCAGAAAAAGGTGATGCGGTGCACGCCGTGGCACTCAGCGAAGCATCGCGAGCTTTTTCGACGACGAACGGAATGCCGCCGAGCTACTCTCCGCAGGGACTGATTCCGTGAGGCACTTGATTGCCAACCCCCGCCGCATTCCGCCATGCTCCGCCAATCACCCGGAGTGTCTTCGATCGGGGGGAAGTCGTGGAGGGAAGTCGTGGACACCCACCAACCTGCTGTGGGTGGAGGGAAGTCGTGG